>CAYLRH010000010.1:0-12624 GCA_964385905.1 uncultured Alistipes sp. | reverse complement strand
AGGGTGCATATATCCACAACCTCTCTGATTTCTGGGATGACTACCACAGCAACTGGCGTCTGGACTTCAACCAGAAGCATCGTGGTGATGTATATGCCACACATGGCCTTGGCCCCATTTGTCAGGCTCTTAATATCCACCGCGGTAACCGTATGACCTACCTCGTATCAATGGATACTAAGTCGGTAAACGGTCTGGAGAAGGCAAAGCAGAAGATGGGCTCTACCGAGTTTGCAAATGGCGACCACACCAACACTCTCATTAAGACTGAGTTGGGCCAGACTATCGAGTTGCAGCATAACGTCTACACTCCGCGTCCCTACAACCGTCTTTATCAGTTGACAGGAACTAAGGGTTTTGCTAATAAGTACCCCATCAACGGCTTTACATTCATGCCGGGACAAGTTCCCGCTGATGTTCTTCCTAAGGATGCCGTAATCAACCCCCACCGCTTTGTGACATCAGATGTACGCGAGGCTGTACTCGAGGCGTATAAGCACCCCATCCATCAGGAGATTGAGGAGAAGGCTAAGCAGGTAGGTGGCCACGGCGGTATGGACTTCGTTATGGACTATCGTTTGGTTTACTGCTTACAGAATGGTCTTCCGTTGGATCAGGATGTATATGACGCAGCCGAGTGGTCTTGCATCGGCGAGTTGTCGGCCGTATCTGCCGAGTATAACAGTATGCCCGTAGCTGTTCCCGACTTCACTCGTGGCGAGTGGAATAAGTTGCAGGGCGTAAAGTTCCACACTAAGTAAAGTAAAATTGCAATATAAAATAAGGGATGTCCGAGTGGGACATCCCTTATTTTATATCTATTTCGTTTGTTTCTGAAAGCACACCTTGCGGTCTTTGGCCGCATTTACAATTTCTACCCACCCCCAATCCCCACCTTAGGCAGGGGCTTTGGTCGCCGCAAAGCAACTCCTAAAGCTGCAGAACAGACGGTTGAAAATTTATTTAGGTTTATTTAATGGCATTGAAAGCACATCAGCACTCTGTGCCGCTTCGGGATATGGCTGATATGGATCTGGTTGTCCCGTCGAGAAAGTTATACGCCAAATGGTTATCGAACGACGATAGACACTCCAATATGGGATTTTATAATCAAGCTTGATTGGAGAATACCGCTCATGCTGAGGTGTAGTGATAATGTCGCGGTCGTGGATATGTTGGATACCATCCTGCCAACGGAACATAGAGTCAGGGAGTGTTGATGACGGGAGGTATGGAATGGAATCAATCTCATACCACAACGTATCACCACTTAGCCATGTACGCGGCTGCTGCGCCACGGCCATAGGCTGCTTGTCGCACTGCCAAAAATATAATAGCGTAGAAAATAGAACAACCGATATAAATACAATAAAATATCTCAAAACTCAATCCTTAAAAAACCTCCTGCAAAATTCGTATCGACTGCACGGAGTGGATCGTATCGAGATGATAAGCATAATAGGCCAGCAAGGCATCCAAAAAATCAACCCTCTGATGGCGATTCAGGCCCACCTCGGCCAAATAACGCACATCACACTCCAGCATATCGCGGAGAATAAGGGCATTTTGTTGTGACATACGGTGTTCGCGTGGAGGACAAGACTCTGTAAAGTGGCCCTCGGCAATATCAAACCACGCCTCAGGCATATACTCATTTCCGGGCGAGAAACCCAAGAAACGACACAGGTTAGAGAGAAACCAAAGGTGGAAATTAGCCACTCCCTCGGTTGCCGCATCCAATGCCTCGACAGAACCCCACACGAAGTCGAACAACATCTCATTCGCCTCACTCTCCTTGACAAGACGATGCAAAACCTCTGCCATAAAGAGGGCGATGGTTGATTTTTTTACATCGAAAGGGGTTGACTGCAGGACCACCCCAGAGTGTACTTCGCCAAAGCGGTGCATCTGCATCTTCGTGGACTCAAGGCCCTCGAACTCCAAAGCAAACATAGGCTGAAAAAGAGCCAACTTTGAGCCTCGGCCACGCGAGCCTATGCCCTGCACCATATAACTCTGACGGCCATGCGACGATGTGAGCAACTGCACGATGAGCCCTCTGTCACCATATTTTACGGTGTTCAGCACCACGCCACGCGCAGTATATCGTTTCATCGCTGTGCCAGCCATTCTATGCGGGGTCTTGCCAATCACCATTGGCCTTGATGAGTTCTATCAGTCGGTCGATAGCCTCCTCTTGTGGAATATTTTTCTCTACTATTTTGCGGCCCTTGTAGAGCGTGATACGACCTGCGGCGGCACCTACATAACCATAATCGGCATCTGCCATCTCACCAGGGCCATTCACTATACAGCCCATAATACCGATTTTCAGATTCTTCAGGTGCGACGTGCGGCTCTTAATATCGGCCAGAGTCTTCTCAATATCATACAGTGTGCGGCCACAGCTCGGGCAGGCGATATACTCTGTATGTGAGAAACGCACACGCGCAGCCTGCAAAATCATAAGCTCTATATCTTTAATCTCCTGCTGCGCCAGAGCGGGAGCTTCAATCCAAATACCATCGGCCAAACCATCGAGGAACAGAACGCCCAAATCGGCTGCCGCCTTAACAGCAACCACCTCTGCATCAGTGTCTTCGTAACGACGCTTAACCACAACGGGAGTCGTATTCTCCATATTGAGTATTGCGGCACGCAACTCGGCCGTAGGATTCTTGCTTACCGACTCCACCACGCAGAACTCGTCGGTAAGTTCCTCGTGTGTAATAGGAATCATCACATTGCTTCGGCGGACATACTCCGTAGGATGATAATTTTCGGGGTGAAGAATGGGAAAACTACCCTCTCGCGACTGGTAATAATCGACCAGCATCTGTGCTACGGGCACCTCATTCTCAGGAGCTTCGGTGAGTGACACACGAATAGTATCGCCAATACCATCAGCCAGCAATGCTCCAATACCTACTGCACTCTTTATACGGCCCTCAATACCATTACCCGCCTCGGTAACACCTAAATGCACTGGATAGGTCATCTGCTCACGTTCCATGGCCTCAACCAACAATCGATACGCCTGCACCATAACACGCGTATTGCTCGACTTCATCGACACAACAACCTGGTCGAAATTCTCCTTGCGGCAGACACGCAAAAACTCCATAGCCGACACAACCATACCCTCAGGGGTATCGCCCCACTCATCGAAGATACGCTTCGCAAGCGAGCCGTGATTCACGCCAATACGCAGAGCCACACCACGCTCGCGACACTGTGCGATAAGAGCCTCAAGCTCTCCATTCGATGTGCGGTAATTACCCGGATTGATACGCACCTTATCGACATAACGCGCAGCAATAGAGGCTACCTCCGGCACAAAATGTATATCGGCAACGATAGCTGTCGAATAACCATCCTCACGCAATGCAGCCACTATATTCTCCAGATTCTCACCCTCCTTACGTCCCTGTGCCGTAAGACGTACTATGCCCGCACCGGCATCGGCTATGCGCTTTGTCTGCACCACGCTTGATGCGGTATCAGCCGTAGGGGTATTGGTCATTGACTGAACTGCGATAGGATAGTCTGATCCTATCTTCACATTGCCGACACGCACCTCATGTGCATATCGACGCGAATACTCCGAAAGATTCATATCACAAATTTTGCGACCCACGGGTCATAATTATATGCAAAGATAACGATTCGCAGGCAGATTATTGGCTTTTGCGACAAATTATTTCATCGCCGAAAAGGGTATATGACGAAAATATACTATCTTTACCACCATAAAATCATTATAACTCAAACAACATGAAACTAATACGTTTTTACACCCTAATTTTTGCATCTCTTGCAGCAATCGCCACAGCATGCACCTCAAACACCGAGAAGTGCGACAAGTGTGCCGAGCAGCCTGTAATGATGGCCAACTACTCTAACGTAGCACCAGCTCCCGCACCCATGCAAGATGGCAAGTATGTTTGCCAACGCCCTGCCGAGGCTGAGCGTCTTTTCACATCGAAGGCTATTGAGGCCGAGATTGCAAAGGTACAGCAGCTCCTGACTAATCCCCGTTTGGCGTGGATGTTCTCAAACTGTTTCCCCAACACTCTCGACACCACTGTTCACTACCGTAAGGATAAGGATGGCAAGGACGATACATTTGTATATACAGGCGATATTCACGCCATGTGGTTGCGTGACTCTGGCGCACAGGTATGGCCCTATGTTCAGTTTGCTAACGAGGATGCAGAGTTGAAGGCAATGTTGGCAGGCGTTATCAACCGCCAGTTCAAGTCAATCAACATCGACCCCTATGCCAACGCGTTCAACGATGGTCCCACGGGCGGCAGCTGGCAGTCTGACAAGACTGATATGAAGCTCGAATTGCATGAGCGCAAGTATGAGATTGACTCATTGTGCTACCCCATCCGTTTGGCATACTACTACTGGATGGTTACGGGCGACACATCAATCTTTGATGAGGAGTGGCTGAAGGCTATCGAGAACGTACTCAAGACCTTCAAGGAGCAGCAGCGTAAGGATGGCGTAGGCCCCTATTCATTCCTCCGCAGAACCGACCGTCAGTTCGACACCCTCTCAAACGATGGCTTGGGCGCACCCGTAAATCCCGTAGGATTGATTGTTTCTTCGTTCCGTCCCTCGGATGATGCTACCGTATTGCAGTTCCTCGTTCCGTCAAACTTCTTCGCTGTATCTGTATTGAATAAGGCAGCCGAGATTCTTACAAAGGTAAACAAGAACGAGAAGCTGGCCAACGAGTGCTTTGAGTTGGCATCAGAGGTACGTGCCGCATTGGATGAGTATGCTATCTACAACCACCCCAAGTTTGGCGAGATTTACGCATTTGAGGTTGACGGCTTTGGCAACTACTACTGCATGGACGATGCAAACGTACCCAGCCTCTTGGCAATGAAGTATCTAAACCCTGAGGTTATTGACGAGAAGATTTATGCCAACACTCGTCGCTTCGTATGGAGCGAGAGCAACCCCTACTTCTTCCGCGGTAAGGCAGGCGAGGGTATCGGTGGTCCGCACATCGGTTACGATATGGCTTGGCCTATGAGTATTATGATGAAGGCCTTCACAAGCGACAACGAGGCTGAGATTAAGGAGTGTATCGAGCTTTTGATGCGCACCGACGCAGGTACAGGCTTCATGCACGAGTCATTCAACGTAAACGACCCGATGAACTTTACCCGCAAGTGGTTTGCTTGGCAGAACACCCTCTTCGGAGAGCTTATCATCAAGCAGATTAAAGATGGAAGAGTTGATATGTTGAACTCGATTGAGATTAAATAAAGTGTTAAAAAAAGGCCTTCGTTTGAAGGCCTTTTTTTAACACTTTCCTGTCATTATATTCAGTATAAGACTATCTGTTTCGTTCATTCCCTCGCGACCGATAGTCGTAAGGTTACGTATTGAGCGGTCAACATCCTCGTCAATGATTCCCTCCAACTTAGATACACAACGATGCTCCATCGCCATCATTGCCGACAACACAGCCGTAGATACTCCACTGGCAAGTTTCAGGGCACAGCTCGGCTTCGCGCCATCGCAAATCATACCCGTAAGGTTGGCAATCATATTCTTTACAGCCATAGCAACCTCCTCGTAGCCGCCACCCATCAAATAGGTGATACCGCAACTTGAGCCCGACGCAGCCACCACGCAGCCGCACAATGCAGACAGACGACCAAGGCTCTGCTTGATATAGATAACCGTAAGGTGACTCAAAATCAGGGCTCGCACCATCTGCTCATGCGTAGCACCGCACTCCTCGCCATAAACTACAACGGGAAGCGTAGCCGTAATACCCTGATTACCACTACCCGAGTTACTCATAACGGGGACCATAGCACCTCCCATACGCGCATCACACGCCGAGGCTGTATATGACAATATACGTGTAAATATACTATCGCCCAGCACCTTCAATTCTCGCTCACCACGAAGTGTACGACCCAACGAATGGCCATACTCGCCACCGAAAGCGCTCTCGGCAGCAGCCTTATTCAAGCGCTTGGACTCCATGATAAACTCTATCTCCTCCAAAGGTGTTGTCATAGCAAAGTCATAGACACGACGCAATGTAAGCTCCACATCCTCGTCGCTATCGCCATCGACACTTGCCGTTCTGCAATCCAACAACACCTCGTCATTGTGCTGAAGATATACAAACGTTGTATGTCCTCCCGAGATAATGGCAACGGCACGTTCAGCTCCAGCTACCACCTCTACCTCAATATATAGTTTCTCAGATATATCCTCCTTCAGGTCAATCGAGATACGATTCTCGGCAATATATTGTTTTCCTGCCTCCACAGCCTGTGCATCGGCATCCTTCAGCACCTCCAAACCATACTCCGAACGACCTACGATAGCTCCCAATGCAATAGCAATAGGCAAGCCTATCATTCCCGTGCCGGGAATACCAACACCCATAGCATTTTTAAGGATATTTGCGCTGAGTCGTACTGCAATATTTTCAGGCTGCACACCCAATATTTCAGTAGCACGCGCCACACACAAAGATACGGCCACAGGCTCGGTACAACCAATGGCGGGAATTACCTCTCGATTAATAAGGCTGATAATAGCCTCACGTTCCGTAGCAGAAAACATAATACTTCTATCTCAAATTTTCACAAAAATACAAACTGTCGGCGATTATAGCAATATTAGTCGCCAAAAAATATGTATAAAAAATGGGATGCATCCGTGAAATGCACCCCACATCCAAAATAACTATATGCTACAATAATTATTGGAATCAAATTTAATTCAACTCATTTAGCTGTAAAGGAATCGCTTGATAGACTGCTTGGGAGTATGCTCAAAGCCGCCCTCGATAATCTCCACAGCAGAAATCTTGCTATATGCAGGCATACGCTTGTTGAGTTCGCTACGATTTTGCTCCATAATCGTCTTCAGCTCCTCGGCGCTACACTTCTCATCAGGCTGCAAAGCGACCAGAGCAACCAGGCCTCCCTTGCGCTCAACGATAAGCGACTCACCCACATGAGGCATTGAGTTCAGTATGCTCTCAATCTCCTCAGGGTAGATATTCTGGCCATTGGGCGAAAGAATCATACACTTGCTGCGGCCTTTAATGAAGATATTACCCTGCTTATCAATAATACCCAAATCGCCCGTACGCAAATAACCATCGGCTGTGAATGTAGCTGCCGTAGCCTCAGGATTCTTATAATATCCGCACATTACGTTATCGCCCTTAACCTGAATCTCACCTACGATGTTTGACTCATCGTCAGAGTCAATACGAACATCCACATTATCCACAGCACGACCACATGAGCCAAACTTAAAACTCTCCCAGGGTGAGTAACCAATAAGCGGAGCGCACTCGGTCATACCGTAACCAACGGTATAAGGAAGGCGCACCTTGCGCATAACCTTCTCAACGGGCAAACTGATAGCAGCTCCACCCAACACGATAGAGCACAAATTACCACCAAATGTAGTGAGTAGCGTATTACGCACCTTATTATAGATGATATTCCTAATGCCGGGGATAGAGGTCAGCACACGCATCATAGGTTTATTGAGCGTAGGCATAACCTTATTCTTAAATATCTTCTCCATTACCAAAGGTACGGTAATCAAGATATAGGGCTTGATATCGGCCAGCGCCTGCATCAAAACAGTCGGTGTAGGAGTCTTACCCAAGAAATATACGTGACCACCGCCGCACATCGGATAGATAAACTCGAATGCCATACCGTACATATGCGCCAAAGGCAACATCGACATCGTCTTATCGGTATCCTTAATAGGAATACGGTTCAACGCGAACTCAATATTTGAAGAGATATTCTTTGCAGTAAGCATAACGCCCTTCGGAGAACTTGTCGTTCCTGAAGTATAGTTGATGATAGCCAAATCGTCAATATCGCCAATCTTGTAATCTGTCACTCTCTCCTTCTCCTCTGCGGGGAATACTGCAGGCATAGCTGACTCACGTGCAATTCTAGACGCGACCAAAGACTTATCGGCAGCATATAAGATAGAGAAATTATCAACACTGATTACAGCCTTCAATGTGGGAGTCTTCTTTCTATCGATAGCGTCCCAAATACGAGCCTCTGTAAAGAGGATTACGCTCTCAGAGTGATTTGCCAACTCTCCAATAGTTTCAGGAGAGAAATCGGGCAAAATAGGCACCGCTACGGCACGGTAAGTTCCGATAGCCAAAAAGCTGATAGCCCAGCGAGCGCAGTTTTTGGATGCAAGAGCAACCTTATCGCCCGGCTTAAGACCGATAGACTCAAAGAGCTGATGATGCTTTACAATTTGGGTTGCAATATCGGCAAATGTGAAAGTCTCTCCTCGGTAATCACTAAGCGCCGGCTTGTCCCATCTGTTACGTACCGACTGCTGAAAAATGGATAGGTAGTGTCGCATAATTCATGAAAAGCACCCTCTTTCGGCCAACTAATTTCCGAAAGGCAGGTGTATGGTTACTAAATGTTTTTTGATTGTACTGCGAAGGTCGCTCTTATTCTTTAAAGAAAAAAATAAAAGTGATAGGCACCATAAAAGTGGGGCGAAATCCATATATGGGATAAAAATCGCTATTTTAGGGGCGAAATTTTAGCCACACATGAATAATCCCACGAGATTTACGCCTCGATAGACGAGGTCATAAGCCATTTTTGAATGCTATCCGAGTAGGTTTTTGAGATTGGTACATCGGGCACGCCATCGATACCCAACTCAACGAATACCCCCTCCTTCTCACGACGCAGAACCTTCACATGGTCGAGGTTTACCAGATACGAACGGTGGCATCGCTGGATGTGAGTCGATGATAATTGCTCGGCAATTTGCTTAAGAGTATTTCGCACCAACACCTTCTTTGGGGCATTGTGATTTGTGTACCATACGCAGATATAGTTATCGGCCGACTCTATCAACAACAGATGTTCGCGGCGTACCGACAATCGCATCTCGCCCTTCTCGTCATATATCTGCACATAGGCAGCCTGCAACGCCGTCTCATCCTCGGCAATACGCTCGCGCAACAGGCGCAACTGGGCCACTCTCTCCTGCCATATAAAATAGATGTAACACATCGTGTAGGGGATGAGAAGAATCAAGAAAGTCTTGATTAGCGAGTTCCTAAACAGCGTAATAATACCTTTATTGGTGTCGGTAAAGAGCGCTACGATAGTGAACATCAAGGTCATAGCCAAAATCTCACATGCTATCCAAATAATATAGTTGGCATACGAAATTTGGTGTTTACGTGTATATATACCCATCAGCCAGCGACTTATCGCGGCCACCGCCATACCGATAAGGATTAGGAATATGGTTATAAGCTGCACCGCCAACTCACGCGAAATGTTAAGCATTGAGAGGAAATGAGCGTCGCTATCAATCCTGTCGAAATCGAACGGGCTGTATATCGAAATGAAGAACAACGCGAAGATAGGCACGAAGATAATCATCGCTATCTGGTTCGACTTCTTATATATAAATGGCGGTATGGGTGTCATCGTTGCAAAAAAATTATTATTTAACCTCTAAAGCCATGCGGCACAGTGCATCGCCCGAATCATTACGATACTCAAACATTCGCACTCCATCGCGCTCCTCGGCCATCAGCACCAGATTATCACCATATCGAGCCTCCTTCATGAAGTTCATATCCAGACGGAAAGCCTTCAACTGCTCAGGAACCTCAATAGGAAGAGTGTCGAATACAATATCAATATATCGCATGGTGTTCATATGGCGATTAAAATCAATATCGCTATACACTACCTTATGCGTAACCACGGGCTCGCTATTAATCACTCCGATACGACGTGGACGCTCACAGGGCGAGGGAGCATCGACCATATTACCCTCATGCGCCTTAGCCATCGTGTTCATATCTACGGGCATACGTGTTGCGTAATCAATCATACACCACTGCGACACGGCACGACCAAACTCACAACCCTCGCTATCTACGAGTGTAAAGTTACGCGTCGATGATAGGCGGTTATAGTCGCTAATCCATGTGTAGAGAGTAAACTCGCTATACTCGGCAGGCATATAATCCATCTCGATGGACATACGCGACAACACCCACCCGAAATTATTTCCCGCCAGCGCATCAATACCAAAACCACGTGCATGTGCATCCTCGCCGGCAGCATGCAACACTAAATCACAAATTGAAGAGACTGATACGCGCTCTGTGAAATCTACATATTGGGGTTGAATCTTATATTTGAAAACACTTTTTTCCATAAATCCTAATTCATTAGTTAAATTTTAATTCTTACAAAAGTACAAAAAAAATAATACATCGCCACCCTTCAGAGTAGTTTTGTGGTAAAAGGGATAAAAACCAAGTAAAAAAAATCCATACAACATATAATCTCGATTTTGCCACACGAAAAAAATCCTTAACTTTGCATTAATCAATAGCAGTATGAACATTCCTTTAGCAGAACGATTGCGTCCGCAGAGTATAGACGAGTATATCGGCCAGACCCACCTGGTCGGTCCCAACGGTGTGTTCCGCAAGTTTTTGGAGACGGGGAATGTTCCATCGTTTATTCTTTGGGGGCCTCCGGGTGTTGGAAAGACCACATTGGCAAAGTTGGTTGCCAACCATCTTAAACGACCGTTCCACACGCTATCGGCCGTAACGTCGGGCGTGAAAGATGTACGAGAGGTGATTGAGTCGGCTCGCAAGCAGAGCCTGTTTCAGCAATCGACAGCATTTCTGTTTATCGATGAGATTCATCGCTTTAACAAGAGTCAGCAGGACTCACTTTTAGGGGCTGTCGAGCAGGGAATTGTGACGCTGATTGGTGCTACGACCGAGAATCCGTCGTTCGAGGTTATATCGCCACTATTGAGTCGTTGTCAGGTCTATATTCTCAAGTCGATGAATGATGAGGAGCTATCGACGCTTCTCACGCGAGCCATCACCGTTGATGAGAAACTTAAAGCGCGCAACATTAAGGTTGAGCAGACGGCAGCATTATTTAAATTCTCAGGTGGTGACGCCCGCAAGTTGCTGAATATATTGGATATAATAGCAGGTGCTACGGATGGCGACATAACCATTACGGATGAGTATGTCACAGAGTGTCTGCAACAGAATATCGCACTATACGACAAGAATGGGGAGCAACATTACGATGTTATCTCCGCCTTTATCAAGTCGGTAAGAGGCAGCGACCCCAATGCCGCCATATATTACCTGGCCCGCATGTTAGCAGGAGGTGAGGAACCACGTTTTATAGCACGAAGGTTGGTAATATTAGCTTCGGAAGATATAGGTTTGGCAAATCCCAATGCTCTGCTTTTAGCCAACGCCTGCTTCGATACGGTACATAAGATAGGTATGCCAGAGGCGCGTATTACGTTGGCCGAAACGACAATCTATTTAGCCACAAGCCCCAAAAGCAATTCGGCATACATGGCCATAAATACAGCATTGGATTTTGTATCACGTGACACGACCAATCGTCCTGTGCCTCTGCACCTGCGCAATGCTCCAACAAAGCTAATGAGCGAAGCGGGATATGGGAAGGATTACAAATATGCGCACGACTACGCCGGTGGTTTTGTGAATCAGGAGTTCCTGCCCGACTCATTGGCCGGCAAGAAGTTCTATACGCCTAATACCCAAAATGCCACCGAGGCCAAGATTGCCGAGCGCATGAACTTGTTATGGGGAGATAAATATAAATAACGAAATATGAAGAAGTATATATTTGCCGCTATCGCACTCTGCATGACGGTGTGCGCAATGGCCTCAACCACCGATAAAAATAGTTATCTATACGCCGTAAAAGGCACTGATTCTCTTTATCTTGACCACTACGCATCTCAGGTAAGTGGCAAGCGACCATGTATGATGTTTGTCTTTGGCGGAGGTTTTGTTGGCGGGATGCGCGACAATGAGGGGTATCTACCCTACTTCCGTTTCCTGAACGAGAACGGCTTCGATGTCGTGTCAATAGACTATCGTCTGGGGCTTAAAGAGTTATCCTCAATGCAGCAGATGCCCTCAATACGCGAGACAATCGGCATGCTAAACAACGCCGTAAACATTGCCGTAGAGGATCTATTCAGCGCCACGCTGTTTGTCCTTGAGAATGCCGAGCAGTGGCAGATAGATACTGAGATGATTGTCACAAGCGGCTCAAGCGCAGGTGCAATTACCGTACTGCAAGCCGAACATGCTATATGCAACCGCAAGGCCTCAGCAGCAGTATTACCCGCAGGCTTTAACTATGCAGGTGTAATATCGTATGCAGGAGCAATTTTCTCGGTTGATGGGAAGCCCGAATGGAAAAGCAAGCCATGCCCCATAATGTTCTTCCACGGCAGTGCTGATGCACAGGTACCCTACGACAAGGCTACGATGTTGGGAATAGGCTTCTATGGGCCGAAGTATCTGGTTAAGGATTTCAACAAGGAGCAGTGGCCGCACTGGTTCTACGACATTGAGTATCACACACATGCCATAGCGGTTCTGCCAATGCATAAGAATCAGTATGAGATAGCCTCATTCTTAAACAACTATGTACGCGAGAAACGCCCGCTTACTATCACCACAACTGTACACGACGACGATTTGCCAAAACGTGATACGAAATTCAAGGT
>CAYLRH010000009.1:0-13033 GCA_964385905.1 uncultured Alistipes sp. | reverse complement strand
GCCGTATGGCACTTGAGAAGGGTGCCCGTCAGTTGGTTATTTGGGACATCAACGAGCAGAGCATTGCCACCACCGAGGTTGAACTATCGGCCTTGGGCAAGGTTAAGGGCTATCGCGTGGATGTGTCGGATGCCAAGGTTGTCGAGGCTGCCTATGAGCAGACTCGCAAGGAGTGTGGCGATGTGGATATTTTGATTAATTGTGCAGGTATTGTCACCGGCAACAAAACTTTCGAGCAGCAGAGCATCTCGGATATTGAGCGTACGATGAACATCAATGCCAAAGCTCCGATGATTGTGGCGTTGCAGATGTTGGGCGATATGCTCAAGCGTGACCATGGTCATATTTGTAATATCGCCTCGGCAGCGGGTATGATTTCCAACCCCAAGATGTCGGTCTATGCCGCAAGTAAGTGGGCCGTAATCGGTTGGTCAGACTCGTTGCGAATAGAGTTGCACCAGCGTCGCAGCAAGGTACGCGTCACTACCGTTGCTCCCTACTACATCAATACGGGTATGTTCGATGGCGTGCGTTCGCGTATATTCCCTATCCTCAATCCTGAGAAGACCTCGCGCAAGATTCTGCGAGCTATCGAGCGTAATACCGATTTTAGAGGTATTCCGTGGAGCTTCCACTTTATCCGTTTCTGGCAGGGTGTGTTGCCCACATCGTGGTTTGACACCATTATGGGCGGCTGGTTAGGTATTTATTCAACGATGGACCACTTTGTAGGTCGCAAGAAGTAGAATGGAGTTTTCTTTTAATATCATCATGCTTCTGTTGGCTTCGGCTGTAATCCTTCTTCTGGATTTGGCCGTGGCGGGTGTTGCTGTGCCCTTTGGAGCGTCGTTTAAAGGGTTTTTCCTGAAAGGATTGTGGTTTCTGCTATTGCCGTGGATTGCGTGGCTGTATGGCGTAGTCGTCGAGCGTAACAGCTTCAGCATAAAGCGCGTTGTGATTGAGAGCCAGAGCCTGCCCTCGGCGTTTGACGGCTATCGCGTTGTGCAGATTTCGGATTTGCATCTAAAGTCATTTGAGGGACGTGGCCGTGCCCTGCAACGTGCTGTGGATAAGATAAATGCGTTGAATCCTGACGTAGTGGCCTTTACGGGCGATTTGGTGTCGTATGGCCATTGGGAACTGGATGGCTTGCAGGATATTCTATCGGAGTTGAAGGCTCGTGATGGAGTATATTCCGTTCTTGGAAATCACGATTATAGCGAGTATCACCGTTGGTCGTCGCAGCAGGAGCGTGCGGAGGCGTTGGAGATTTTGAAGCGCCGCCAGCGCGATATGGGGTGGCAGTTGTTGCTTAACGAGAATCGCACGATAATGCGCGGAGATGATAAAATATCTATCGTGGGCGTCGAGAATATTTCGGGCGACAGACACTTCCGTACGTATGGCAACTTGACAAAGGCTATGCAGGAGGCCGATGGCGAGTATAAGATTCTCTTGAGCCACGACCCCACGCATTGGCGCAAGGAGGTTGTGGGCAAGAGCGATATAGACCTTATGCTGGCTGGCCATACACACGCCATGCAGGTGATGTTTTTAGGCTGGTCACCCTCGGCATTGATTTATGACGAGTGGGGCGGGCTGTATAGTGAGAGCAAACAACATCTCTATGTCAATCGTGGCCTTGGCCAGACCGTTTTCAAGGCCCGCATAGGTGCTGTGCCCGAAATTACATTAATTGAGTTAAAGAGTAAAAAATAAGTTTTATGAGAGTCGAGAACACCCCTAATGAACGTATCGTCGCCATCGTCAAGGCACAGAGGGAGTATTTCAATACGGGAGCAACGCTGAAACGCGATTTCCGCAAAAAGCAGCTGCACCGCTTGCAGGAGGCCATCGAGAAGTGGTCGAAGCCGTTGTGTGAGGCGCTGTGGCAGGATTTGCATAAGTCGGAGCAGGAGGCTGTGATGACCGAGCTTAGTATCGTTCAAGGTGAGATAAAGAATCACCTGCGCCACCTGAAGGGGTGGATGAAGACAGAGTGCCGTACAACGCCGCTGAAGATGATGCCCTCACGCTCGCGCATCGTGAGCGAGCCGTTGGGGCAGTCGCTTATCATCTCGCCATGGAACTACCCTGTGCAGTTGCTGCTGAATCCGCTGGTGGGAGCTATCTCGGCAGGTTGTACGGCGGTGTTGAAGCCCTCGCCCTATGTGCCGAATGTGTCGCTCACAATCGAGAAGATGATTGCTGAGACTTTCGACGAGAAGTATGTGGCTGTGGTGCAGGGTAACAGAGATGTAAATACTATTCTGCTGGAGCAGCGTTACGATATAATCTTCTTTACGGGTAGTCCCTCGTTGGGTAAGTTCGTTATGAGTGCCGCAGCGAAAAACCTTACGCCCGTGGTGCTGGAGTTGGGAGGCAAGAGCCCCTGCATTGTGGATAAGAGTGCCGATGTGAAGATTGCTGCGCAGCGCATAGCATGGGGCAAGACTCTGAATGCGGGCCAGACCTGCATCGCACCCGACTATCTGCTGATTCATCACTCGCAGCAGGAGCGCTTCGTTGAGGAGTTCAAGCAGGCCATTAAGCGTCTGCACGGTGAGGATGTACGCCAGAGCAAGCACTTTGTGCGTATGGTAAATGAGCGCGCTTTCGACCGCGTGGCGGCATATCTTAATGATGGTAAGGTCGTTGCGGGAGGTTATACTGTGCGTGAGGAGCGTTACATCGAGCCTACGTTGTTGGCCGACGTTAAGCCCACGGCTCCCGTTATGCAGGAGGAGATTTTTGGCCCTGTACTGCCGATGATTACCTTCGATAAGCGTGAGGAGGTTGTGCGTTTCGTCACCGAGCGAGAGAAACCGCTGGCGTTCTACTACTTCGGCAAGGAGGAGAAGGCGTGGAAGATGATTCGCCACACATCGTCGGGCGGTGCCTGCATCAACGACACCATTATGCACATCGCAAACGAGAATCTACCTTTCGGTGGCGTGGGTAACTCTGGCATGGGCTCGTATCACGGTCGATTGAGCTTCGATGCCTTCTCGCATCGTCGTGCGGTGGTCGTTACGCCTACGTGGCTCGACTTGCCGTTCAGATATATGCCCTACAAGATGTGGGACTTGGTGAAAAAGCTATTATAGATTTGTGCGATAAACACTTTTATAATACTTTTGTACTGAATAACTATTTTACTCAACTATTATGATGACAAATTCTCAAATTCGCTCCGAGGCAATGGAGTTGCTTCGTGGCCGCTGGATGGTCCCTGTCGGGATAACGGTTTTATTGAGTCTGTTGGCTGCGGCTTGCAGTGGAACAGGAGTGTTTATTTGGTTGGCTTATGAGCCGGCAAAGTATGGTTTCGATGTGGCTTTGTTGCGCTTTGTGCGTAGCCGTGGCGGTGATGAGCCTCGCGTGGAGTCGTTGTTCGATGCCTTTAACCAAAAGTTCTACGGCAAGGTGGTGCTCACCTCGATATTGAAGATGATTTTTGTCTTCCTGTGGACTCTGCTACTCATCGTGCCGGGTATCGTGAAGGCCATATCGTATTCGATGACCTCGTATGTTATAGCCGATGACCCCGAAGTTGATTGCCGTGAGGCATTGGAACGTAGCGCAGCCATTATGAGTGGTCATAAGATAGATTATTTCCTCTTGCAGTTGGGGTATGCGGCATTGGCTGTTATCTGCTCGGTATTCACCCTCGGCATTGGCCTTCTGTGGCTTAATCCTTACTACGGAGTTGTAAAGGCCAAGTTCTACGAGCAGGCTAAGGCCGACTATCAGTCACGCACGTTGAAGGCGTAACCACTCGGTAAGATAGTATAATATGGGCTGTCCAACCTTAGGTTGTGACGGCCTTTTTTCGTTTCGGCGCGCTTATTGTTTTTCATGCAGAAAAATTTTGTTATGGAAAACAACTATGCTCTATCGCGCTTCCTGTCGCGCATTCACGATGTTTTGAGTACCGCTCTTTCGCGAGTGCATCCGTTTGTATTGCTTGTATCGTGTGTGGGTATTCTCTTGGCCTACCTTACGGGTATGTATGCCACAGGCTCGTTCCACTCCGCCTCGCGGTGGATGGGTGCCATGCTCTCCTGCACATCGTTGATTACCGTACTGCAAATGCCATCCTATAAGGAGTCCGTCGGCCCAAGCCTGTTGCGTGTGTTGGGAACATTTCTGGGGGCGTTGCTTGCCTATGTATATCTAAAGATGTTGCCTTTCTCGGTGGTGGGTATGTTGCTGATGGTATTTATGTTGGAGATGCTGTGTATGATTCTCAATATCTACAATAAGAGCCGTATTGCCACCATCACGCTCGTTATCATTATGCTCGTGTCGCAGATGTCGCCCGACAGCGACCCGCTTGTCAACTGTTCGCTGCGTTTCTTTGAGTCGGCAGTGGGTGTGGGTGTTGGTCTTCTGCTGCGATGGGTTATCGAGAAGTGGAACAGTGTGCGTCAGCGACTGTTGCGTATGGGGCATAGCGAGGATGGAGAGATGGTGAATATGGATACCATGCCGCTGCGTTGGGGGCACCTGCAAGTAGAGTTGGTAGCCTCGTTGGGACAGCTTACGGGCGGAGCGTTATCGACACTCGTTGGTGTTGTATTGCCGCTGATGCAGGTTGTTGACAATCAGCATCTGTCACCGCTTGTGCAGGGCCTGCTGGCATCGATGAGCCTTGTGGGTATTATGGTGGGGTCGGTATTTATTGGCGAGTGGAGCGACAGGCGGGGTTATCTATTTTATTTCCGACTCTCGCCAGCGTTGATACTTCTTGGGGCTGTGGTGGCCATGTTCTCGTCGAGTGTAGGGGCGTTGATGGTGGCTCTGTTTATCATGGGCTTTGGCGTGGGTGGAGGTTATAGCCTCGACTCGGACTATATATCGGAGATTATGCCCCGCCGTTGGCGACTCTTTATGGTCGGCGTGGCGAAGGCCTCGTCGGCTGTGGGAAATGTAGTGATGGCATTTATCTGTTTTTATATATTGAAGAATTGGGTTGCTACGGACCATTGGAGCGGGCTCTTTCTGCTGGTGGCTATATTGGCCATTGTGATGTTGCTTTGCAGTGTGCGCTTTGCCCAGAGTCCAGGGTGGCTTATGGCGCATGGACGCAGGGAGGAGGCGGAGCGAGCGGTACACTATTTTTTAGGTAGTGACGTGGTTATCGGCGAACTCTCCACCCGCCGTGAAAACAGTAAGGCACGTAGCACGATGCTCGGTGAGAATAATCTCCGACGTGTGATATTCAGCGGTGTGCCGTGGGCTTGCGAGGGCTTTGCCGTGTATGGCGTGGGTGTATTCCTGCCAATCCTTATTATGACTCTCGGACTTGGTCGTAGTGTTGAGGGGGTGGCTCATGTGACATCATCGGTCGAGCTGTCGGCCTATATAAATATCTTTGTTGCCGTAGGCTTTGCCATCGGTCTTATGGTGGTGAATCGTTTGTGGCATGTGCGGCAACAGGTGTGGGGCTTTCTTGGGGCTGTGGTGGGTTTGATGTTGTTGCTCGTAGCCTATCGACTGCACCTGCGCGAATGGATTATGGTGGCGGGATTTATCATCTTCGAGTTGGCTCTGAATGCAGGCCCACACCTCATTACCTTCATCCTTCCTGCACGGATTTTTCCCGTTGCCGACCGTGGTACGGGGGCGGGTGTGGCTGCCGCTTTTGGTAAGGTGGGTGCGGTGATGGGTGTGCTGTTTATGCCGCTGCTGATAAAGTGGGGTGGTGTGACGTTGGCACTTGCCGTTACGGCTGCATTGCAGTTTGTCGGGGCGGTAGTGACAAAGGCGTTAGGGCAGCAGCTTTTGCCAAAGGGAGTGGCCGAGTGGCGCCACGACACATGATAAAAAGGGTGCTAACCTACGGTTAGACACCCTCTTTTATTATCTCATTCTGCCTATCATCCAATTTTAACTTTGGGAGCAGGAACAGCCACGTTGTAATACAAAACGGTGCGGTCAGCGAGGCTATGGAGTAGGGGTGTAGCCAGATATTCATTGCGGCCTGCACGAAGACGGTGATTATTATGCCGAGTAGAGTCCATAATGCCGAGCGCCACGAGGGGCGATAGAATACTGTTGCCAATGCTATGGCCGTAAGTACGGCGCTGAAACTATACAGACCTTGCGCTATGTCGTGTGGTGCGATACCCATCGTAAGGGACACACCCATCGAGAGTGCCGACCCTATCGCGGCCCACAATGCTGCCCAGCGGCTACATAGTGCAAGTCCAAGTAGGAACAACGCCCCCGTAACCCACGACTCGATAAGAAATACTTGCGAGATGCCATTCAGCCACGCCTCGATGACTCTCCCTAAGCCGCTTAATGTGGGCAGGAAATGGAGGGTGTTATGGTGAGTGACAAGGTGTGGGTGATGAACAGAGGATAGAGCGTGCATGAGGTGTGCTGCCGATAGGAAAATCCATGTCGAGAGGACAAAGGGGAAGGTGAGTGAGTTTACGTTCCACGACTTCATCACGTCGTTTATACCCTTGCGCAGCCATGTGGTCAGAGCGGCACACAACGAGAGCGAAAGCCACATGGCAATTGAACTCTCCAGAAAGGCAGGGAAGGCGCAGCCTACCAGTATGCCGTTGAAACCCCATAGCCCTTGATATGTGTCGTCGGCCGAGAGGTCGAGTATACAGCCTGTGATGGTTGAAATCAGCAAGCCCAATAATGCACCCCAAGCCATTGATGTATATCCTGTTGTGTATGCGCCCCAGAATATGCCGACAAGGAAGAGAAGGCCCGTCCATGCGCTGGGCTGGAACATCACCTGCCCTGCACCGCGCAGATTGATTTTTATAAAGCCGAAGACTCCGTAGTCGGAGATTTTTGATAGATAGTTTGTTTTCATAGCTGTGATTTTTACATTATCTCCAAGGGAATTCGTCAGGTAGCGGTCGCCCCTTTATCTGCTCTCGTACCGTCGAGCATATACCCCTCAGTATCCGTTTCGTGTCACCGCTCTCTCGCCCCATGATGCGACAAATCAACCCGCAGTTGTTGGGCAGGCGGGTGATGCCGATAGCGGTGTGGCAAGTATGGTCGAAATCGGCTTTTATGAGCGGATATATCCTTTCGGCCATGGTCGTGGGAGTGAGAATCAGGGCGGTGGCAAATATGTCGTAGTCGCCCATTACGCCAATCCTGCCTACCTGCTCATGTGCAGGCTCGAGAATCATCTTTTCGCCAAACAACACCTCTCCGTTAGGTCGCTTGACGTCGGTACATAACGAGAGAATATCGTAGTCAAACCTCTCGCCATGGTACTTGCGCCCACAGTGATAGGTTTCGGCATAGAAGAGTGTAGCCGAAGCTTCGATGATAATCTCCGTTTGAGTCGCGTAACGTGCATGGCGGCAGGGGATTGTCAGCTCAGGCAGATATTCGAGATAGGAGGCTGCTTCGAGTCGAAATTGTTGATACAAGGCCGAGTAGTTGTTCTGCATCGAGGCCACCTTTGTCGCTGCACCCGTAGAGATGTGAGCATAAGCTCCTGCCCCTACCGAGAAGTATTGGCGGTAGCGGTCGCCCTCGACATTAGGGCCACCCGATGAGAGAATATATACACACGGCAGTTCGTGCCACTCTCTATCGAAATATAGCTCTTGCTGCACTATGAGGGGTGCCCGACGCTCCCATTCAGGCATAATGCTACGCCCCTGCGCATCCAACTCAAAACGGAGCCGCAGATAACCGCTCTTGCCCGGAGTGCCTATGGTCATACGTGGAGAGGAGGCATAGGCCAGCATCTCGAGTGGGGTATTCATAGCTACCTCTTTTGATGGTCAAACAGCGCCATTTCTCTGATGGCTTTCACCAATTCATCTATGCCCTCGCCCGTAAAGCAGTTGGTGAAGATGAAGGGCTTATCGCCACGCATTAGTAATGAGTCGCGTCGCATAACCTCCAGGTCGGCATGAACGTAGGGGGCGAGGTCGGTCTTGTTTATCACCAAAATATCCGAATGTGATATGCCCGGCCCATCCTTGCGCGGAATCTTATCGCCCGCGGCAACGTCTATCACGTAGATAAAGAAATCCACCAGCGCGGGGCTGAATGTGAGTGTCAGGTTGTCACCTCCCGACTCAATCAGCACCACATCCCCATCGGGAAAGCGAGCCTCCATCTCCTCTACGGCGGCAATATTCATCGAGGGGTCCTCCCTGACGGCTGTATGGGGACAGGCGCCTGTCTCGACACCGATGATGCGCTCCTCGACAAGAATACCCTTCAGCATACGACGCACATGCTCGGCATCCTCGGTGGTTACCACATCGTTGGTAATAATCAATACCTTATGCCCCAACTCTAAAAGTCGGGGCGTGATGGCCTCAATTATGGCTGTCTTGCCCGAACCTACGGGGCCGCCAATTCCTATTCTGCAACTATTTTCCATTTCCTAATTCATAAACAATCGTCTTGCACCCTTCTCATGCATGGCCGAGAGAATATCCACCATCGGAGCGAAGGAGTGCATATGCTCAATATCGAGCGAGCTGATATCGTCGTACAACCTTCCAACGTGTTGTGCCAACCTAAAGAGAATCCTCTGTGTCTGATGGTGGGTGATGCGCATGCAGCGTAGGGCTGCGTTGAGCGTCATGGTAGCCGTGCCGTAGCATATTGTTGCGAACAACTCCTGCCTGCCTATGTTGCAAATGGCAAACACCACTCCCTGAACAACTGCGTACGACCCTGCGGTATGTGCCGCCACAATATCGGTATGAAGGCGTTCCAATAGCTTGTGGTCGGTTATCGTAGCTCCCAGTTCAGCCATCTTGCGCCCCATGCGTTGGCTCATCAGCCGCAACTCGGCATTTGCCTTGCGGGCGTGAAGCGCCTCGTCGTAACGGATTATGCTGCCGTAGTCGTTGTTTAAGGTTGCCCGATGTGTATTGAGTGCGGCAATGCCATCTGTGGTGGCCGTTTGTCGCAGAAGCGAATGTACAAACTCTTCGAGTGATGGCTCGTTATGTACTATCCCCACGTCGATGGCACTCTCTAACGTATTTGAGAAGGCAAAACCTCCAACGGGCAGTGCAGAGTCGGCAAACTGCATAAGGTGCAGAAGCCTTTGCAGAGGATTATTGAGCATGGTGTGGGTGGTTATGCTCCATAGAGGATGCGCCGCCTAACAACCGACGTATCTCATGCGGAGAGAGGTAGGGTGTTATCTGCTCGGCCGCACGGAATGAGTAGGCTACGTGTTCGATGTTGTGTGTGCGCATGACGCTCTCCATAACCTTGCGGTCAACCGTCAGCGGAACATATATCTTCGTACCACGCACCACGGCAGGCCAATGTTGATTCCCGATGGCGTGCCCTAACTCTACGGCGGTGTGAATTATGGTCTGTGGCTCCATACGAGCTAATGCCCCAAGGTCGATGACCATAATATCACTCAGACTCAGCCGCAGGACAACCATCTGCCTGCGCTCGGCATCGTAGTGGAGTATATCCCCATCATGCAGTTGCGTGTGGCGCTTTAGTGCTATGGCATACTCCTTGCCTCCGCGCCCCCGAACAACGAAACGACTCTTCTGTGCCGTCCATTGGTCGAGGTCGATGTAGTCGATGTCGGCATCGTTGCATAGTGCACTCCATTGCGTGTCGGCGATGTTGCCGACGATGTGGTTATAAATTTTCATAGTAAGGCGTTTAGCTGAACCAATATAACTGTCCGAGCGAGAAGCGCTCGGCTGGCTTTATATCTATGCGCTGGCCGTCGATTTTTACGTCGAAGGTCTCTGGGTTGACCTCAATGTGTGGATTTGCACTGTTGAGGAGCATATCCTCCTTGGTCAGCTGGCGCGTTCGGCATACGGGAAGTACCATACGCTTCAGGTGCAGACGATGCTTTATGTCGTTCTGGTAGGCTGCCTGCGACACAAACGATATGCACGTTTCGCGTAGCGTGCGGCCATAGGAGCCAAACATCGGCCGATAGTAACATGGTTGTGGTGTGGCCAGCGATGCGTTCGGGTCGCCCATATTCGACCAGCTTATCACGCCTCCCTTGATAACCATCTTCGGCTTGGCGGCGAAGAACTGTGGCTCCCACAGCACGAGGTCGGCCACCTTGCCCTTCTCTATTGACCCGATATGGTCAGCCATGCCGAAGGCGATGGCGGGATTTATCGTAATCTTTGCCAGATAACGCAGCACGCGGAAGTTGTCGTTTTGTGCGCTATCCTCTTTGAGTCGTCCGCAGGCATTTTTCATATATGAGGCCATCTGGAATGTGCGTAGATACGACTCTCCCACACGCCCCATGGCCTGCGAGTCGGATGTAATCATGGATAGAACACCCAAGTCGTGAAGAATATTCTCCGCAGCCTGTGTTTCGGGTCTTACGCGACTTTCGGCAAAGGCCACGTCAGATGGAATCTGCGGATTGAGGTTGTGGCATACCATAATCATGTCGAAGAGCTCGGCCTGCGAGTTTATGCCAAAGGGCAGCGTAGGATTTGTCGATGAAGGTAACACAAAAGGCATTGAGGCCACCTTCAGCAGGTCGGGCGCATGACCACCGCCTGCACCCTCGCTATGGTAGGTGTGTATGGTGCGGCCGTCGATGGCAGCTATGGTATCCTCCACGTAGCCGCTCTCGTTGAGGGTGTCGGTGTGGATGGCGACCTGCACGTCGTAGCGGTCGGCAACCTCAAGCGAGGTGCGTATCGCGGCGGGTGTCGAGCCCCAATCCTCATGTACCTTTAAGCCACATACTCCCGCCACGATTTGCTCCTCGATAGATTCAGCCTGCGAGCAGTTGCCTTTTCCCAGAAGGCCGATGTTTACGGGTAGCTCCTCGACGGATTTCAACATCTGTTCGACATTCCAGCGCCCTGAGGTTATTGTTGTGCCGTTAGAGCCGTCGCTCGGCCCTACACCTCCACCAACGAGCGTGGTGATGCCATTGCTCAACGAGGCGTATGCCTGCTGTGGAGCAATGAAATGTACATGGCCATCAATGCCGCCAGCCGTGAGGATGAGATGCTCGCCTGAGATGGCATCGGTGGCTGCGCCCGTTACAAGGGCGGGATTCACTCCGTTCATGATGTTGGGGTTACCCGACTTGCCTATGCCGGCTATCTTACCATCCTTGATGCCTACATCGGCCTTTACAATGCCAACCACGGGGTCGATGATGGTTACGTTGGTGATGACCATATCGAGCGCCCCCTGCTCCGAGGTGATGGTGTTGGCTAACGCCATGCCGTCACGCAGAGTCTTACCGCCGCCATATACAACCTCGTCGCCATAATCGTGGCGCAGGTCGCGCTCTATCTCGATATATAGGTCTGTATCGCCCAGACGTATCTTGTCGCCTACGGTGGGGCCGAAAAGGTTGTTATACTCCTGTCTTGAGATTGTTGCCATCGTCGTTACTCTTTATCGGTTGGTTTTTTACTATGTTTTCCGTTTGCTCAGTGGCTTCGGCCTTCGAGTCATGCTTTATAGAGTGCTTAAAACCGCACTGTTTCATTCTATGGATAGAGCGGTCGCGGGTGGGGTAGTAAGTGGGTGTATCTTCGCATCCCGTGTAGCCGTTAACAAGTGAACTGAACCCTATTATGCGTTGCTTGCCGCCGAAGCTGACGACCTCCACCTCTTTGCTATCGCCGGGCTCAAAACGTATGGCCGTGGTGGCGGGAATATTAAGGTGTGTGCCGAAGGCCGCTGCGCGGTCAAACTCAAGATAGCGGTTGACCTCAAAAAAATGGAAGTGTGAGCCTACCTGTATTGGTCTGTCACCCGTATTGCGAACGGTGAGCCTGATAGCTGGTCGACCAAGGTTGTACTCTATCTCCCCGTCGCCGAGAATAACACCTCCGACGGGAGCGTGTTTGTCGGGCTTAAATCCTTTTGCGTTGGGATATAGCGCTTGCCGAACATGAGGGGACTGCGGGGTGTGTGCAGCTGATTTACTCTTTTTGTCCATAATATATAGTTATATTTATTTTATCGGATGATGTATGCTTATCAGGCGCGAGCCGTCGGTAAATACCGCCTCGACCTGAAGGAGTGTAATCATATCGGCTACGCCCTCCATAACATCTTTTCGGCGCAATACCGTTGCCGCAAGAGTCATAACCTCCTCTACGCTCTTGCCCTCGCGTGCGCCTTCGAGTGCTGCGGAGGTGATGTAGGCAACAGCCTCGGGGTAGTTGAGCTTCAGCCCATTTTTGAGTCGCCGTTCGGCAATCATGCCGAGCGTCAATAACATCAGCTTATCAATCTCTCTGGGTGTTAAATGCATAATTATAGATTTTTTGTTTACTCATCTCCATCGGACAAATAATGTGCCACCATTATGCGGTTGTCTTCAATCGTTGAGGCTGTGTGTCGGCATAAAAGTTGCAAAAACACGTAGCGAATTATATTTGAAAGAGTATTTCTGTAATCTAAAAAAAGTAATGATATGATTAAAACAATGCTTTTGGCTGGCATGGGCGGATTTATAGGTACGTGCATGCGTTATTTGACGGGACGATTGTGCCTTCTGCTGGTTGTCGGGAGTTTCCCATTGGGTACATTTGTGGTGAATATGATAGGAAGTTTTATAATTGGCCTCCTTTTTGGGGTGGCCGAGCGTACGAGTTTAATATCCACATCGATGAGCGCTTTGCTTATTACGGGATTCTGTGGAGGCTTTACAACTTTCTCCTCTTTTGCCAACGATATTCATGTTTTGATGCAGGATCGCCATTGGATGACACTCGCTTTGTATGCAGGATTGACCGTTGTCTTGGGTGTTTTGCTTGTTTGGGCAGGTAGAATGGTGGCAAAAGGGTAATTTTTCTTGATTTTTGAGAATTTGAGCTATGTTGTTGATTATTATGGTGTTAGCAGCGTTTGGCTCGTGATGGGAATAAAAAAAGTGAAAAAAAATAAAAATTTTTCTTAAAAAGTTTTGGAGATAAAGAAAAATGCTCTATCTTTGCACTCGCAATCCGATAGAAAGAGGGTCGCAAGTTCAAAACATTCTGCGGAAATAGCTCAGTTGGTAGAGCACAACCTTGCCAAGGTTGGGGTCGCG
>CAYLRH010000008.1:0-13181 GCA_964385905.1 uncultured Alistipes sp. | reverse complement strand
GGTCTTACAGGTGCTTTCAACTTGGGCGAAGGGATGCTCAACGGCAAGTACCTCATAAACCTCGACTCGGAGGACGAGGGTGAGATTTTTATCGGCTGCGCTGGCGGCATAGATACTGTTGCAACATTTAATATCAAGAGCGAGGCGGCCCCAAAGGGATATGAGTTTTATCGATTCGACGTATCGGATTTGGTCGGTGGCCACTCTGGCGACGATATCAACAAGGGCCGCGCCAACTCAAACAAGATTGTTGCCCGCCTGTTGCTTGAGGCGCAGGATGAATATGATGGTCGCATGAGTTACTTCGATGGCGGCAACCTTCGCAACGCCATCCCGCGTGAGGCGTATGCCGTTATTGGTGTACCTGCAAAGCATAAGGAAAAGTTCGAGGCGCGTGTCAAACTATTTATGGAGGAACTTAAGGAGGAGTTCCGCCTCACCGAACCCGATATGCGTATGGCCTTGAGTCCTATGCCGAGTGTGGAGGAGGTGCTTGACCTTACCTCACAACGCAACCTGCTGGGCGCATTGGTGGGTGTTCCAAACGGAGTATTGGCTATGTCGGCTGCTATACCGGGATTGGTAGAGACCTCAACGAATCTCGCATCGGTAAAGTTTGCTGACAAGAAAAAAGTTATCGTGACCACCTCGCAGCGTTCATCGGTCGAGAGTGCAAAACTATATGCCAAGCAGGCCGTAGAGTCTGTTTTCCTGCTCGCTGGAGCAGATGTTGAGCATTCTGACGGCTATCCGGGTTGGGCTCCAAATCCCGACTCATTGCTGCTTAAGCGCACCGTTGAGAGCTATGAGCGCCTGTTTGCCATTGAGCCAAAGGTAAAGGCTGTACACGCTGGTTTGGAGTGCGGTCTCTTCCTTGAGAAGTATCCCCACTTAGAGATGGTATCGTTCGGCCCCACACTACGTGGAGTACACTCTCCCGACGAGCGATTGGAAATCTCTACAGTAGATAAATTCTGGCTCCTGCTTAAGGAGGTTGTAAAGAGCATGTAACAACTATGAAACGCGCTATTCTAACCCTGCTTATATTGCTATGCACCCTTCCGCTTGCGGCACAACGGCCTCAGGCTGAAGTCGATTTGACGCAGATGACATTTGTCAGACAATCCTTTATGCGTAATTTCTACAATCAGCGCAAGGTTGTCAGTCAGATAAACATGGAGGGGACAAACCTCTTCCTGCCCAACTCGGCCAACCTGATCGTGGAGAATAAGAAGGATGCCCCCATACTGAAACAATATGGTCGCACCCTCGAAATATCGAGTGGCCGTAGCGTGGAATCGACTATTCGTGTAGGAGCATTCCACCCCTACCTTTGTTACGAGGCCGAATTTTCCGACCTGAATGATAACGTAGAGGCAGGAATAGCATTCTACCCCAATAGTGGCGAGGGTAAGACAGTACGTATAGTATATCGTAGTGGAGAGATTATCGCCATCGCAAACGACGGCGACAAGGATAATACTCTTGCACGCAAATACATCGGCACAACCGACGAGTTAAAACTTCGCGTACAATATACAGGCGTACGTTTTCATGTTTTCCACCTGCGCAACAACGGCAATGCCGATCTGCTGTATAGCGTAGAGAATGACATGCGTAACGTTGAGAGTTGCATAACACATTCATTCGGTATCTACGCAGACCTGCCTGCTGGCGAAAGTATAACGCTCCATAAGGCCGAGAGCGCCCTCACCTGTGGCACGGGGCAGGCCGACCCTCAGATTATACAACTTACCGATGGCACACCGCTTATTCGTGATGGCAGATTGTATCTCTGCTTCACCACACGCGGTTTCGAGCGTATCTTCGACTCATATCAGGGCATCTATTCGCTCGACTTGGCATCTTATGAGTTACGCCTGGAGGGTGCTATGTTCTTTGGCAAGGGGGATGGCTTAATGTATGGATTCCATGCAACAAAAGTGGTTTACAACCCCGACACCGAGGAATTTCTGGTGATGACAACCACCCACGAGGATACCCACACCTTAGTGTGGGCGGCAACAAAATCTGATTTGCTACACGGGTTGCATTTCTTGGAGTGTAAGGAGCTTGATTTTCCGCATAGCTACACACGCGGCCACGACTACAACACCGAAGACCCCGACTTCTTCTACGACAGCGAGGTTGGCAAGTGGCGATTGGCCTATTGTGCGCTAAAGGACAAATCATACGTCACATATCTTTGCGAGAGCGACACATGGAATGGTCCATACAAACAGATTGCCGAGTCTGTGCAGAATAACAATACGGGCATACGCCTTACTACGGTAGGTGGACGACGTTATGTGCTGAGTGGTGGTACCGATACCACATTCTACATTTACGACTACCCCACCCTGCGCTACGAAGGCACCTTCCGCCAGCAATACGCCAACGGAGGATTCCGCGGCTGGCCGACAATCGTACCAATACCCTACGGCAACTATGAGCGTTACCTATGGATAACCTTCGACCGCGGAGCACAGACAGGACGCTACTCATACGGTACATTATATTTCTATCTGGGCGACCAGATGTGGAGAAAGGAGTAAACGATGGCAGA
Organism: uncultured Alistipes sp.; assembly: GCA_964385905.1. Classification (GTDB taxonomy): domain Bacteria; phylum Bacteroidota; class Bacteroidia; order Bacteroidales; family Rikenellaceae; genus Alistipes. The sequence goes on along the minus strand of CAYLRH010000008.1, from coordinate 10,615 downwards.
GAATCTTATCATAGCCGAGGGTGGCAAGGAGCAGAAGTACGAACTGCTATATAAACAGATTGTAGCGTTGGTTGATGGCGAGAAAGACCCAATAGCCAATATGGCCAATGTGGCTGCAATGATACACGCGACGTTTGGTTTTTGGTGGACAGGATTCTATCGCGTTGTAGGCGAGGAGCTGGTTCTGGGTCCATTTCAAGGTCCTCTGGCGTGTAGTCGCATCCGCTACGGCCGCGGAGTATGTGGCACAGCGTGGAAGGAACAACAAACGCAGGTAGTCCCCGACGTTGAACTCTTCTCCAGCCATATAGCTTGTAGTTCTCTATCGCGTAGCGAGATAGTTGTTCCCGTATGGAGGGGTGAGGAGATTGTTGCCGTGCTTGATATCGACAGCGAGCAGCTGGCCACCTTTGATGATGTGGATAAAGAGTGGCTCGAAAAAATTGTTAAGTTATTATAGTTATTAAGGTGTGCGATATTTTTCGCACGCCTTTTTTTTCTCTCACATAAAGACAAATTAACTTTTTCCAATAAATATATAATTTTTTTGTTTGAAAATTTGGTTTATAAAATAAACTACTTTATATTTGCACCAACAAAAGGGCTCACGCGGCTCGCAGAACTAAATTCTCAACTATTACAATTATCTTATTATGGAAAAAACTCACTTAACCGAGGCGCAGAGTTTGGAACTCATCACCTCAATGATTCAGGATTCACGTTCACGTCTGGCTCGCAACTCTGGCACGCCATTTCTTATTTGGGGTTACACCACCATTGCCGTTTCGCTCTTCAACGCCCTTGCTCTCTACATTGGTTGGAGCTACGCGTGGGCTTGGTCGTGGTTTGCAATTCCCGTTATCGGATGGTTAGGAATGTTATTATTTAACAAACACGAACCAAGCGCACGTAACTACATCGACCGTGTAATCTCTATTATTTGGGCCGTTATTGGCATCTCATTCATATGGTTCTTCATTGGAGCGGCAATATATGGCTGTTCGATAGCCTATCTCACCATACTCGTTATGGGTGTTGGTACCGTTATCACTGGCTTGATTCTAAAACATAAAGCCACAACCATCTGCGGATGCACATCGATGATTGCATCGCTTATCTTCCCCGCCCTCTACGTCATTACGACAAAAGATATTATATCGCCAGAAACAACGTTGGCAATAACCGAGTTCAAAGTATGGGGTGACAAGGTAATCCTTGCTATTATCTTCCTCTTGATGATGGTTATCCCCGGCCATATCCTCAACCACAAGTATAACAAATAATCCGACAGCATATGTTCAAAGAGTTAAATCCGCTGTTACACTCGGAATTACGTCTGGCTGTGATGTCGGTATTGCTAAGTGTCGAGAGTGCCGACTTTGTCTATCTGCGCGAACAAACAGGAGCTACGGCAGGAAACCTTAGCGTACAGATTGACAAACTCCAACAGGCAGGATACATCACTGTCGAAAAGGGATTTCAAGGGAAAAAACCGCGCACCACTTGTGCCATTACCGAGCAAGGTATTGCAGCATTTGAGGAGTACGTTACAGCTCTCAAGAGCTATATCGGAAAAGGTCTATAATAAAAAAGGTGTCCAAGTTGCTGGACACCTTTTTATTCTTAAATATCACCCATTGCTTTCTGATACTCTTGCCACAGGCTCTCTATATCATACTGCTCGCCCAAAACGTGCTTTATGGCACCATCGAACGACCACGGCACAACAGAAAGCGTACTTAGATTGAACTTACGCAAGAAATCGGGGTCGTAGTTATCGCGTAGCCACACAAAGAAATAACCTGCATAGCGATAACCCTTAGTATAGTGACCACCTTTGGGCCGGTCCTGCTCGCCATAGAAACCGCCATTAGCTACGCGCACTGCATCGGCCATACCCTCAATAAATACCCAGAAAGTGCGATTTGTACCATACGTACCTATTCCCTGAGGCTCAAGTTGATAAGCGTGCGTAAGCTCGTGTAACAACACGCCACGCGTTTCAAACATCACCTTCTCGTCACCACTGCCCATATGAGACTTCTCAACATGTCGTGAGCTGTAAAATATACGTACACGGCCATTGCCGCCACTCTTTGCCGATATACCATCCTTATCCTCAAGGGTATAATGTATTGTGTTCACAGGCGTAATATCATCCTTGGGCGAGTAGTAGAGCGTAGCCAACACCTCGCGTGCACACCCTGCAATATACTCCTCAGGGTTTGGGACGAGTCGATTATATATCGCCGAGCCCTCTGTGCCAGACGCCTTATCCTCAAAGCGAATCTCGCCGACATCATATTTACGCCACTTCTTAAGTTTTAAAGGTTTTACTCTCTCCTTTGACTGCGCAAATAGAGCCGTAGTCGTGGTAAGCGCCCCAAGACTCAACATCGCGGTTAGAATCAAAATTATTCTCTTCATGTTATCTCATTTATTTATGACGTAAAACCAGTTCGCGCTCCATATCCTCTATCGAGCAACCCATCTGCTCCATCAGCACCAGCAGATGATAAATCATATCCGAAGCCTCGTAGATAAAGCGGTCACGGTTACCATCCACAGCCTCCACAACGCTCTCCACAGCCTCCTCGCCTACCTTTTGGGCAATCTTCTTCACGCCCTTAATAAAGAGTTTTGTTGTATATGAGCCCTCAGGCATATCGCGATGACGCTGCTGTATAACCCCCTGTAAATGACGAATAAAGCCCTCGCTATCAGGCGTATCGAAACAACTTGTCGTACCACGATGGCAGGTAGGGCCAATAGGCATGGCCTTGATTAACAACGTATCGCTATCGCAGTCGGCGTACATATCCTTAACGAGCAGGAAATGTCCACTCGTTTCGCCTTTTGTCCAAAGCTGGTTACGTGTGCGAGAGAAGAATGTCACACGTCCTTCGGCCACCGTCTTATCGTAAGCCTCGCGGTTCATATAGCCGAGCATCAACACCTTCAGCGTCACAGCATCCTGAACAATAACGGGCAAAAGGCCGTCGGCACACTTTTCGAGGTTAAAATCATCGAACGTCATAATCTAACATCTATGTTTAATTGTTTTAACTCCTTTTTCAGATTCTCAACCGTAATCTCACCGAAGTGGAAGATACTTGCAGCCAACGCTGCATCTGCACGGCCCACCGTCAGCACATCAGCAATATCATTCACCGAGCCAGCACCACCCGAAGCGATAATCGGAATGGAAACCTCCTCGGCCAAACGGGCAAATGTATCGCACGGATAGCCCGAACGCGTGCCGTCGTGATTCATCGAGGTGAAGAGAATCTCACCCGCACCTCGCTCCTGCGCCTCGCGTGCCCACGAAAAGAGCTCTTTATCACAGGGACGGCTACCGCCGTGCGTGGTAGCACGCCAAACGCCATCCTCCATCTGGCGGGCGTCAATTGCCACAACGACAAACTGACTACCGTAGCGCGCAGCGATGGAGTCAATAAGCGAAGGATTTGCAATGGCCGCCGAGTTTATCGAAATCTTATCCGCACCAGCATCCAGCAATCGTGACGCATCCTCCAATGACGAAATGCCACCGCCCACGGTAAAAGGGATATTTATGCCATCGGCAATGCGCTCCACCAAACGAGTAAAGGTGTTTCGGCCCTCGCGCGTAGCACTGATATCGAGATATACCAGCTCGTCAGCACCGCCACGAGCATAGAATTGTCCCAGTTCCACAGCATCGCCCACATCGCGCAGGTCGAGGAAATTTATACCCTTCACGGTACGTCCCTCCTTCACATCAAGACACGGAATTATGCGTTTAGCAACCATTGCTCTATATCTTTTAATGTTATACGATTCTCATATATGGCCTTGCCGACAATCACCTTACGCAGATTCTTCTCGCTCAAACGCTCAATATCGGCCATCGAGCCAATACCTCCCGACACGGTGAAATCGACACTCAGATAACGGCTCTGCAACTCAACATACAGCTCATCCGAGGGGCCTTGTAGCATACCATCTTTGGTAATATCGGTGCAGATAACCTGACTCAAGCCCATCGGCAGAAAGCCGTCAATCAACTCCTCGATAGTTACGGCCAAATCCTCCTGCCAACCATTTACCGACACCTTACCATTACGCACATCGGCACCCAAGACCATCTTCTCGCCACCAAAACGGGCCAACCACTCGGCAAAAAGCATAGGCTGCTGAGCCGCCACGCTACCAACGATAGCATACGTAGCGCCATAATCGAACAGCGCACGGAGTGACTTCTCGCTCTTAATACCGCCACCCCACTCTATCTCTATGCCCGAGCCAACAACCATACGCTCAAGCGTCTTGAGATTCTTCGGTGCTGATGATTTCGCGCCATCCAAATCGACCACGTGGATACGTTTAACGCCGCAATCGGCATATCGTTTAGCCATATCCACGGGGCTCTCATCATATACCTTACGACGGTCATAATCGCCCTGCGACAGACGCACACATCGGCCCTCGATAATATCTATGGCGGGGATTATCTCTATCTTACTCATAGCTTCAAGAAATTTTCGATTATACGCTCTCCCACATCGCCACTCTTCTCGGGGTGGAACTGCGTACCGTAGAAGTTTTCATACTTTAATGCCGCGCTGAACATCACGCCGTGACGTGACGTAGCAATAGTGTCGGGACACAACTCGGGATAATATGAGTGAACAAAATAGACATAGCTACCACCCTCCAAACCCTTGAAGAGTTTTGATTCGAGGTTGCCAATCTGATTCCAACCCATATGTGGCACCTTCAAATCGGGTGCGGGCGTAAATCGCTTAACGTGCGAATCGAAAATATTCAAGCACTCCACATCACCCTCCTCGCTATGGCGGCACATAACCTGCATACCTACGCAGATACCCAGCACAGGACGTCGCAACGAACGGATAACATCAACCAAACCCGCCTCACGCAGATTGTGCATCGCTTCGGCAGCATTTCCCACACCCGGCAACAGCACCTTATCTGCTGCACGAATAACCGCAGGGTCGGCCGTTACGCAGAACTCGGCACCAAGACGCTTCAGCGCATTCTCCACCGAGCGAAGGTTACCCATCTTATAATCGATGATTGCTATCATAATACTCCTTTGCTTGAAGGTAATTCATATTTGAATACGTCGCGTCTTATAGCCATCTTCAGTGCGCGGGCAAAGGCCTTGAAGACACCCTCAATCAGGTGGTGATTATTCTCGCCACGTGCCTCGATGTGCAGATTGCAACGCATAGCCACACACAACGACTTGAAGAAGTGCTTGAACATCTCCGTGGGCACATCGCCTACCATATCGCGCGTAAAAGGTACATCCCACACAAAATCGGCACGGCCACCAAAATCAATCAGCACCATAGCCTTACACTCGTCCATCGGCAATACAAAACCGTAGCGGTCGATACCTCGCTTCGAGCCGAGAGCCTGATATATAGCCTCGCCCAACGCAATGGCCACATCCTCCATCGTATGATGCTCATCAACCTCCAAATCTCCCTTACAGAGAGCCGTGAGTGATACGCCTGCGTGGTGGGGAATCTGCCACAACATATGGTCGAAGAACTTCAGCCCCGTATCCACCTGCGACTCACCTCCGCCATCAAGGTCCACCTCGATGCGAATATCCGTCTCCTTAGTCTTACGTACAACCTCCGCACGACGTTCCGTACGGCGCAAGAACTCGGCAATCTCATTCCAGCGATTCGTAACCAGCACACACGTCGAAGCGTAAGGCTTATCCTTCAACATAGCCGCGCCCAATGTAGGCGGCTGCAACAGAATAGCCTTTGCACCCAGATTATACGCCAGCTCCACATCTGTCAGGCGGTCACCAATAACGTAACTCGCGGCCAAATCATAATCGCCCGTCATATAGTCGCCAAACATACCCGTTCCGGGCTTGCGCGTGGGCATATTATCCTGCGGGAATGTGGGGTCAATAAGCTGATTATCAAAAAAGACACCCTCGCCAGCCAGCGTGCGCATCATCTTCGTGTGCGCAGGCCAGAAGGTCTCCTCGGGGAATGTATTTGAGCCCAAGCCATCTTGATTCGAGGCCAGCACTAGCTCATAGTCGAGCTGCGCGAGCGAACTCAATCCCGAGATAGCACCAGGTATAAACTCCAGTTTTTCGAGCGAATCGACCTGATAATCCTCAGGTGGCTCAGCCAAAATGGTTCCATCACGATCAACGAACAGTACTTTCTTCATATCTCTTAAGTGCTTTTATCAATTTATCATTCTCCTCGGGCAAGCCTACGGTCAAGCGCAAGCAACCCACACAACCCTTCACGCGGTTACGGTTTCGCACAATGATTCCATCCTCAATTAAGAAGTCGTACACCGCATCGGCATCATCAAAACGTGCCAACAGGAAATTCGCATCGCTGGGATATACCTTCTGCACCATTGCCATACCCTCCAACGCCTCGGCAAGCAGTGTGCGCTGTGACTTTATCTCGGCCACCTGATCATCTATACCCTTTGCCAAAAGGCCACTCACGATGCTCATCGTCGCAACGTTGATATTGTATGGGTACTTCACCTGCGACATAAGTTCAATTACTCGTCTATCAGCTAACGCCAAACCAACTCGCAAACCCGCCATAGCACGCGCCTTAGACATTGTTTGCAAGATGATAAGATTCGCACGCTCAGCAATCTCGCCGACAAAACTTTCAGCCTCGGCAAAGTCGATGTAAGCCTCATCAACCACTACCATACCCTGAAACTCATCCACCAGGCGCAAAATATCCTCACGTGGGAATGAATTACCCGTAGGGTTATTGGGAGAGCAGAGGAACAGCGCCTTGGTATTCTTATCTGTCGCGGAAAGTATATCCTCAACGGGCAACGAAAACTCCTCGCCAAGTTGCACCTCGCGAATCTCAACGTCGTTTATCGCCGCCGCAACCTTATACATTCCATAGCTCGGAGCTATCGCCACAACATTATCCTCGCGTGGCTCGCAGAAGACACGGAACACAAGGTCGATGGCCTCGTCGCTACCATTACCGATAAATATATTCTCCGTCGCTACACCCTTGATTGCCGCAATCTGCGCCTTGAGTGACTTCTGATGCGGGTCAGGATAACGGTTATATCCATTCTCATAGGGGCTCTCGTTGGCATCGAGAAAAACACCCAACGCACCCTGATACTCGTCACGCGCAGTAGAGTATGGTGTAAGTGCCGCAATACATCTACGCACAAGTCTATCAATATCTTTTCCCATAAACTAACCTTTTGCAATTCTTACTTTTACAGCATTGGCGTGAGCCTCCAATCCCTCGGCTTCGGCCATAGCTACAATGGTCTGCGCCAATGACTCTATGCCTTCTCGTGACAACTCTTGAATAGTCATCTTGCGCATAAAGCTATCTATATTCACGCCACTGCACGAGTGTGCCCAACCCGATGTGGGCAGCGTATGATTCGTTCCCGAAGCGTAGTCACCCGCACTCTCAGGCGAGTAGTTACCAATAAATATGCTTCCTGCCACTGTAATCTTGTCGGCCACACCCCACGCATCCTCCATGGATATGATAAGATGCTCGGCAGCATACTCGTTGGCAAAGTCAATCATCTCCTCGCGACTATCAAACACGATAGCTCGGCTATTCTTCAACGACTCCACAACAAAATCGGCACGTGAGAGAGTCGCCATTTGTCGCTCCACCTCCGCCGAAACAGCCTCGGCAAATGCCACACTATCGCACACTACCATAGCCTGACTATCGCGGCCATGCTCGGCCTGCGACAATAAATCAGCCGCCACGAATGCTGCATCAGCCGTCCTGTCGGCCAGCACCATCACCTCCGATGGGCCTGCGGGCATATCTATCGAGGTGTTACGACCTGCAACCAACTGCTTGGCCAACGTAACATAGCGATTTCCTGGACCAAAAATCTTATACACCTTAGGCACCGACTCCGTGCCATACGCCATAGCTGCCACGGCCTGCGCACCGCCAGCCTTAAAGACCTTTGTCACGCCACAACGACGTGCCGCATACAACACCTCGGCAGCAACACGTCCCTGCTTATTGGTTGGTGTACATAGGATTATCTCCTTGCATCCCGCAATCTTGGCAGGCAGAGCCAACATCAACACCGTAGAGAACAGAGGTGCCGTACCTCCAGGAATATACAATCCCACCTTGCCAATAGCCACAGGACGCTGCACGCACACCACCCCGGGTTGTGTCTCCACGCGAACCTCGGCAGGCAACTGCGCACGATGAAAAGCCTTGATATTACGGATTGCATTCTCAATAGAGGCCTTCACATCATCACTAACAGCACTCTCCGCCTCGGCAAACTCCTGCTCCGACACGGTGAGCGACTCCAGTTTCACGCCATCAATCTGCTCGGCCAACTCATATAGAGCCTTATCTCCCTCAGCTGCCACGCGAGCCACAATAGCCTCCACTCGCTCGGCTATGAGCGAATTATCCTGCTCAGCACGACGACACAACTCCGACCACTGCTGTGGCGCGGGATTTTGATATATATTCATAATTAAGGTATTATCTTATCCAACGTAAGCACCAATATACCCTCGGCACCAATAGCCTTCAGCTGGCGCACCTTATCCCACAAATCCGAGGCATCCACAACAGAGTGCAACGAACACCACCCCTCCGCAGCCAAAGGCATAACCGTCGGGCTTCGCATTGCGGGCAGAATCTTCACCGCCTCGTCCAGCGACGCAGTAGGGATATTCATCAGCAGATACTTCTTGCCACGGCTCACGCGCTCCGACTCGATACGGAACAACAACTCCTCGAGCAACTCCTTATCCTCGGCCGAGAGATTCTTGTTTGCAATCAACACAGCCTCCGACTCAAAGATGCGCTCAACCTCCTTCAGGCCATTTGTCACGAGAGTACCACCCGACGACACAATATCAAAAATTGCATCGGCAATACCCGCCGCTGGGGCAATCTCCACCGAGCCGGTGATAACCTCCATCTCGGCCTCAACGCCCTGCTCCTGAAGGAACTTTTGCAGAATAACGGGATATGATGTAGCAATGCGCTTACCCTGGAAATACTCTACGCCATTATACTCCTCTCTCTTCGGAATTGCAAGCGAGATGCGGCAACCGCCAAAACCCAGCTTCGTCACAACATCAACATCGCAACCGCGCTCTGCAACCTCGTTCAAGCCCACAATACCCAGCGCTGCCGTGCCATTTGCCACCACCTGCGGAATATCGTCATCACGCAGATACAACACCTCGATGGGGAAATTGGCCGCCTTCGAGAGAAACTTACGCTTGGCTGAATCGACATCAATACCCAACTCGTGCAATAGCTCAAGGCTTTGCTCGTTTAATCGTCCTTTTGTTTGAATTGCAATACGTAGCATAGTATCTTTCAATTTCTCATTTAACATAACCAAAATAGGCCTACCCTACGGGTAAGCCTATATATTACAACGCCATACACACGACCTACCCTATCTTTCGCAAGATATGATGGTGAAGGTGGATGGTGAAAAGGTTTCTCATTTGTTGTCTAACATTTTGTTAATGCAAATATATAAATTTATTCGATACGCACAACATAACAATGCAAAAAAATGAATAAATTATTAAAAAAATGCAAAAATCTACCATCTCTTTCGATAGCCTCCTATCACAAGACCCAAAGTAACATTTAGGTTCTGCTTTGAACCCATACCCACCTGATAGGCTGCCGCTATACGTAGAAAGTTAAAGAACTCCACTCCCACACGTGGCATAATAGTGAATTTATGTGTATCCCATCTATAATATGAGGTAACGCCTACACCCATACTGGCAAAGCAGGACACGCCACGCCCTCGGCGGAAATTGTAATCGCTCACGGCCATAAATGTATTACTATCATACCAGTCTGCTCTATCGTATGCATAATCATCCAAGATACGCATATCATAATTCAGCATCAAGCCCACATCCACTGGCACTTGTAGGAAATTATATCGCAACTCTGTATCCAAAACATACCCATCCCTCGGAGCCGATACATCGAAGAATTTATCCTTGAAGAGTGATGCTCCAAAATTCATACTCCACTCTATGCGTTGCACCTCAATCTCCTGTTGCTGAGCAAAACCGAGAAGAGGAAATAGCATAAGTAGAAATAACAGATATTTTCTCATAACATTTACTTTTGGTGATTATGTACCAACCCAAAGATACAAAAAATTGACATCTATACAAATTATAGATATAAAAATAGCTGCCACATCATTTTGCAGCAGCTATTTACTCATTATCAGGGTTATTGTTATGATATTGGAGCCTCACCCTGAACATCAAGATTTACCTTTACATACTTATATCCCATACGACGCAACTCAAGCGACACGCCCAAGCGGAAGAATACCTTAACGACGCGTGCAAAGAGGTGGAACGCCATAACGCTCTGCGGCTCGATACCCTCCTTGCGAATCATCGTCTGAGCTGTATTCGCGGCCTTACGGATTGAGGCCTCCAACTTCTGATTCTCCTCGCTATCAAGCTTCAAACCTACGAGGCACTCGATAACATACTCATCCAGGCAGTCGAAGCCACGCGGCTTGGCCATAAGCGTGTACCAATCCTCTGTATCCTTATAGTCGCCCC
>CAYLRH010000007.1:0-13652 GCA_964385905.1 uncultured Alistipes sp. | reverse complement strand
CGAAGCACTGCAAAAACCTCTTCTTCCGCAACCATAAGGGCAACCGCCACTATCTTGTTGTCTTCGATAGCGAGCAGTCGATGGCTATCCACGACCTGGAGCAGCGTCTGCATCAGGGAAAACTCTCCTTCGCCTCGGAGCAGCGTATGGAGCGATGGCTCGGTTTGCGCCCAGGCTCGGTGTCACCCTTCGGGTTGGTGAACGACGTGGAGAACCATGTGCATCTGTTTCTGGATGCCAATTTGCTGAAGGAGTCCTCGCTGAGCTTCCACCCCAACGACAACACCGCCACGGTGGTCATCTCGCAGGAGATGTTCCAAAAGTATTTGGAGGCCGTCGGCAACACCTACGAGTATATAGAATTGTATTGACACCTATAACTCTTATAGCACTTATAACATCTATTACAAAAAAGGGAGCCATCGGACTCCCTTTTATTGTAAATATATCGCATACGCCTTTGCTGCAATCCTCGTCAGCGCCAACCTCACCTCGCTGCCACTGCGTGTACCCGTGCGACGTCGCAACTCATCAACCGAGAACGGGAAATCGCGTAGGATAATATCCACACCACGCCCTTTGAGCGATTTCTTAAGTCGTTTAATGTCAAATGTTTCTATACGCTCAATGCACTCCACACGCCCCAATACCCCCTCAGGCTCCACACGCGCAAAAGCAAACGAGTTGTTACTCCAAATATCTGCCACCTCACGTAGTGCGTGCTGTGCCAAGCGCGCCTTCTGCAACGCCACGTCGGGGATTATCAGCCAGCCATACTCCTCACTCGCAAACTCCCCCTCGCAGGGCTCGTCGCAAATATCCTCCCGCAGATACTCCACACGTCCACGTCCCACAGCCTCGGCCGCCAACATAGGCTCACGACCATCGGCATAGATATTCACCTCCTTGCACTCTCCCGCAAGCGAGATTACCTCCACGCCACAGCGTCCAAACAGTCGAAACGCCTCCTCCACATCGAATAGCGGCGAGTTCTTTATCGCCACGCGCTCTGTAATGCGCTTTAGCGCAGGCCACAACGCAACCATATCGGGCGAGCAATCCTCCAATCTAACCACCCTCTTTCCCTCAGCCGTACGGCGGTCGGGGTCGGCATAAACCCAGTCGAAATGCTCCTCGCACGAGGCTACAAACTCCTCTGCCGAGGTGGTTATAACCTCCACATTCTCTATGCCCAAACGCTTGAGATTCTCGCGCACCACATCGGCCAGCACCTCGTCACGCTCCAATGCCACCACACGTTCAAAGTTCTGCGACAAGGCTATCGAGTCCATACCGAGTCCGCAGGTCAAATCGAGCAGCGAGCCACCCCTCAGGCGTTTTGTTGCGGCACACTCCTCGCTCGACGACTGTTCAAAGGCGCGTGCAGGCAATATGCACCGAGCCTCATACAGACGTGGCAGCTTGGTGCGGGCACGCTGGAGATACTTTACCTGCGTCGCCACCTCGCGGGCGTGAGGGATGTGGCCATCGAGTGCCACCTGCACGGCATCGCGGCAGATGTTTTCATCGATAACTTGTTGCACCTCAGGCAGCAAAAGTATATCCAGCTCGCTACGTGTCATTACTTCATAAAGACAAAGTAAACAGCCATAATAAGACACACAAAGGCCGCCAAGTGATTCCAGTGCAGCGCCTCACCGCGGAAGAATACGGTTGTGAATACGGTGAAGATTATGAGCGTGATAACCTCCTGCATCACTTTAAGTTGCATGAGTGTGAATGGTCCTCCGTTGCCCACAAAACCTATGCGGTTGGCAGGAATCTGACACGAGTACTCGGCCAGGGCTATACCCCACGAAAAGAGGATAACCAGATAGAGTGGCCACGACGAGATGAGCTTCATCTGCTGCAACTTCAGGTGACCGTACCACGCGAAGGTCATGAAGACGTTCGACACGACGAGCAACAGAATGGTGTACAATGCTTTCATTTTGATTTGATTATGTTTCTTTCGGGCGGCAAATATAGTGTTTTTTCATCAATTTTTACCTCTCGCCGCCCAAACTATTATCGTCACCGCTGCCATAATGGCATATATCGCTGCGCACATCCACCCCTCGATACGCACCTCGGCGGCCAGAATGCCCACATTGTCGCACCACTCGGCCACGCCATTCATCACGCCACTTATACCATTAATAATCTGCCCTGCAACACCTTGCGCCACACCTATGGGTAGCACGATCCACACCATCGTAGCTCCCACCACCACGCCGGCCAAAGCCACCATGACCGTGCCCGTCACTACGCTCCACAACGATATTGAGCCAAAGAGATATGCCGTCAGTGGCAGCGTAGCAATGGCCGCCACGAAGCTGGTCACAATGCCCGAAACGAGCCACTGCCAGCACCATGCCAGCACTCCTCGTCTGCGTTGTGGGAAGAGTGGCACGCCCCACTCGATGATGGCCGCAACGGCTATGAACGAGAGCTGAAATCCTGCGTCGTAGAGCATTCTCGCGTCCCACGCCAGCATGGCGAAGGCTGTGAAACATAGCGTGTTGAGTGTGTTGGTCCGCGTTGAGGTCTGTATGGCCAATTGCAGAATGGAAAACATCACCGCCGCACGCACTATCGAGGGCGTGAATCCCGCCATGGCGGCAAACAACCATATCAACACTATGACCGCCACGCTTCGTATCGTCTGCCCGTGCCGCAGCACCACCAGCCACGCCAACAGCAGGTTGGCCATCACACATATATATCCCACGTGCAACCCCGACACGGCCAACAGATGCGCCGCACCTCCGCGACTATATGCCTGCCGTAGCGAGGGCGTTATTCCGCTCCGCTCGCCAACACTCATCGCCAGCACCACCGCCTCGTTGTCGCTCTCAAGTTGTAGCCTCCGCACACGCTCTACGGCCCACGCCCGCAACCGCATGGCCCAGCTCTCATTGCCCCGCAGATGTAGCTGCACGTTGCGGCTGCTGACAAACACCTGCCCCGCCACACCGCGCGAAAGCATATAACGGCCGTAGTAATCCTCCTCGAAATCATTTATCCGCCCCGTGACTAAAAGCCTGTCACCCGCCTTTATCGCAAGCTGCGGCTCGGCCGTGACACGTATCTCGGCACGACTCTTTTTCCGCCCTTTGTCGGTTGTGTAGGCGGCTAAATGGGCATCGGCCATGGTGGCGCGCTGGCGTTGTGAGGTTATGTTGTCGATGACAATCTCCATGGTCGAGTGGCGGTCGGGCGTGGTGCAGGCAACCTCTCTAATCTCCATTCCTAATAAGCCCGCAAGCATCAGAGCCACAACGATATAAATATCTGCATGTGCCCTTTTCTGCAATGCTATGGCTGCCACCGTGCATACAACAAAACCGATGGCCACACCCCACACGGGAGGTGCGATGCCATCGGCTAAAACTATTCCAACGATGAACGGCACGAGTGCCCTGAGCATAGGCGCACGCTCCAGTCGTCGGCGTATGTTATCCGTGGAGAGGATTTTCATTGTTCGGGCTCTTGGTGTTTTAGGGGCTGTTTGCAAAGTTAAAGATATAAAAAATTTGGGAATGAATACCTCTTCAGCCACTATTCCCCTTAAAATCCCGTCAGGTCAAATCCTTGCTCCACCTCGCTCCAGCGTGCTGCGCAACCATTCTCCACCCTCGACATTGCCGCTACGATGGGCACCATAACCTTGCGTGAGCGGGTGTCAAGCACCTCGTCGGGATGTATGCCCGTCAGGTCACTCACTGCCTCGATGTAGAGGGCAGTATGATTCTCCTCAGGTGGCGCATAACGCATAATCATCTCGTGCAGGTTTTTCAGGCCGTAGCGCTTGCGGTAGGTATCCAGCAACACAAACATTGCCCGATAGCCCCACGCCATCGACTCAAACTGCTTGAACGACGGGTCGGTCGAGGGGTGCCGCTCGCCGCGATAGTTTACGCGTGAACGACGAATGTTTCCTGGGTTACAGTTCTTTATTCCTCTGCTCATAATCTCCTTGTGATTTCATTTCTCACGTAACGACGCACATAACGCAGTAGTGGCGAGGAGCTTATGCGGCAGGCATTCTCCAAGAACGACCACATCTCCACGCCGCACACAAACCCTGCGAAAAGTTTGGTCAGATGCAACTGCATGAAGTCCAGCATCATCGTGTCGATGACGTATGCCATGCAGAGGGCCACAATCGTGAAACCTAACTTCTCGATGGTGTGCCACGCCACACAGCTCTCGAAGTACCACGCCCTTCCTCCACGCCGTGCCTCATGGTGCGAGGCCATCACTCCCGTCACGAAGTCGAAGAGGATAAACCCCGTCACGCACCACACTAACGGCACTACGGGCGCAAACAACGCCACGAGTGCCGCTATGCCACCGCTAATGTACCTGCACAAAGCCTCCATCACACGAGCAACGTTTAAGGATGTTCTTCGAAGGGGTGTATTCGGCAAACTGTGCAGCGTTCTTGTCCAAATACTCCGACAGATGCCTGAGTGCCGTGCGGGCACGAATCTTCAGGGCGCGTTGCAGCTCCTCGCGTGCCGTTCGCTCGGCAGCCTTGTGCGAGAGGGCGGGGGCGGTGAGTCCCAGCTGGTTTGTCGCAACGTTGAGTCGCGGTTGCACCAAAAGACGCGTGTAGAGAGCCACCGCAGGGGCTATGTATTGGCTCTTCAGCTCCTCATACTTACCCTCCGCCACACTCTCCAGCAGCGCCTCGCCCACAACGGGCACTATCCATCGTTCGGTAGCTGCCACAATATCTATCTCGGCTATGGCCTCCGGTGCCACGTAGCCGCCATCGCTGAAGGCTGTGGCCACCACCTCGGTAGGTGTTATAATACTCTTTGTCATAGGCTGTTAGTTTATTTTTGTGACGTTGTATTTTGTTATCTCCGACAGATATTGCTGCTCGCGCTCATCCTCCACGTCGTACTCCAGACCGTCGGCCTTGCGTGCCTCCCACACCTTCATGTAGATGGGCTTCGAACGTGTCGGCGGGCGGTTGACAATCTCCAACGATGAGGCATCCACACCCACAATATCGTGCAGCAGACGCTTCACGGGAGCCAGCAGCTCCTCCTGCTCGGCCAAGATGACGGTGTTCAGAGCCACCTCATACTCATGCAGGATACGCTCGGCACTGAAGCCCGCCGAGTAGTCCAATCCGCTGAGCGAACGGAACCACGAGTGGGCAATCACGATGTCGCTCGTAGCCTGGTCGTGCAGCTGGCTCCAGTCGCCCTCGTTGCTCGAATCTACGGGAATGAAGCGCGAGTTGTCGCTCTCGCCACCCTCGCGGACGATAAACATCACCTGCCCGGGGTTGCCCGCAAAACGCTGCTCGGCCATGCGTACTATACGCTCTGCCTCTGCCTCGTTGTCCGCCGAGGCGTCAATCATCATCACTCCTGAGAGCTGGAACGAGTTGTCCAATCGCGATATGTTCCAGCAGTCGGTCTTGTAGGCTATGGCCGACACGCCCATGCCGGCAATGTATTTCGGCACGCCGTAGTGGGTAAACATCGGCTCATACTCCTTGTAGTGAATTATCGAACGCAGCGAGCCGTCGGCCTGTTCCTCGAAGGTGGGGTAGAGGGGTAGTGTTACGGCCTCCTCCTGCTTGAAGGCGCTCCAGTTGTGGTGCATGATGATATGCTTCGAGTCGCGTGCCACGCGGCAACGCGATGCATCCTGATGATATAGCGCCAGGAACGAATGCTCCTTGTCGGTTACCACCTCCAGGAAGGCGTTGCCCATCAGCGCCTTGTCGAATGCCAAGCGACATATCACCTCACGCAGCGAGTCGCCCTCGCCATTGGCCTTCGCCACAATCTGCGAGAGCAGGGGTTGCTGCTCGTCAAAAGAAAATCCCTTGCCGGCGATGTAGTCGGCCTTGTCGTTTATGATGCGGCGGTGTGTGGTCGAACGACGCGACATGAGCGAGAGGGCGTAGGGCATCATGTTGTCGTCGCCCCAGCGCCAGAATTTATCGCTCTGCACCGTTCGTGGCGAGAGGGCAAACAGCGGTTCCGACGTGCGATTTCCCACCGCCACCATACTCTTTTTCATATTCTTATCCATTTAAATACTGTTTAGCGATTACTTTATTGCCGAGCAGGTGTCCTCCGACACAAGTGTCAGCACGACCTTCGGCGAGTCGTTGGGGCTGCTGCCTGAGTTGAATGTCAGCGACTTGAGTCGTAGTGCCTGCTCGAAGCTGAAGCGCTCGGACCACCCCAACGTCAGCTCCTCGCCCGTGGCCATCGTGATACGGGCTGCCACTCCCTCTATGGCCGCACGTTGCAGCCACTGCTCGTCAAACCACTCTGCCGCCAAATGTCTATCGGAGCAGAGGGTGAGCGTGTGTAGCACGCTCACCGGTGTGGCATCGGCCGACAACATCTCCTCATATCTTGAGCCATCATCGACCAGCCCGACAGCCACGCCCTGCCCCGCAATCAACTCCTCTGCCCCGACCTTGCCGCCCACCGTGAATAGCTCGGCTGAGGTTATACCTCCCACGGGCTTGTATTTCTTAATCTGAGTCATGGCAGATGGGGTTTTACTCGGCGTTGATGTAAGCCGTTACCAACTCCTCGTCCAGAATCTCGCAACCGATGGCAAATACGGCACGCTGGCGATTCTCCATCTCGTCGGGGTTGTACCACATACGCACCTCCGAGCCGGGGCTGTCGGCCGTATTCACCGCCATCACGAGGTTACGACGGTCGGTGAAGATGATAAAGTCCTTCGAGAGCGATGACTCGCCAATCGTAGGCTCAAGGTTGATGTCGATGACGGGGAAGCCGTGGTACATCAACTGCTGACGACCTGTCTGCGCATCATGGTATGATGCTGTGCCATACGAGTAGTCGAGGTAAGCCTCATACTGGGCATAAATCGAGGGTGAGACGAAGAACGCCACCTGACCATCGGGGAACATACCCTTCAGGCGGGGGCTCGCCTCATCGACAATCTTGTTCATCACCTCGGCGATAGAGTAGTCACCCAACTGCGAGTCAAGATCCTTTGCCGAGTGGGTGATTGAGCCGTCGTTTACGCGCTCGTTGATGAGCTTCAGCAGACCGTCGAAGCTTGAGTAGCCTGTGTTGAGCGTACCACCCTTGTCACCCAACCAGAGATTCATACGAATCGACTCGGCGATGGCGCGGCGGAACAACTCGGTCTCGGCAGCCTCCAGCTCCGTACCCGACAAATCCTCCATGTTGATGTCGGCGCGGTTGGTGATAAGCTCGAAGATTGTCGAGAAGTAGTCGCTGGCCGAAAAGGCATTCTCGGCCTTCACACGCGACATGGGAATGGTCTTCTGGTAGTGTGTGGTCTTCACGCCACCGCTCCAGCCTGACGCCTCATCGAAGGGGGTGAGTACGTTGCCCTTGCGGTCCCAAATCTGCACCACGGTAGGCATGGGCATATTGTAGAGGATACGGATTCCGAGTGACTCGGCCGAAGGACCGCTCAACAGGGGACGGAAGAAGATGGTCTCAAGTTCGTGACCTGAATAGTTCTTGGGATTTACGATAATGCTTGACATAATTTTTCTTGTTTTAAGTTGTTGGTTGTAAATTGTTTGGTTGTTATTAGTATCTGCCGAAGGCCTTTGCATCGTCGGCGTATGCTCGCTCGTTCGAGAGGGCGTGAGGCGTACTCATCGAGGGGTCCTCGGTCGCCTTCACCTGCGTTGCCGTGTAGCGTCGCTGTCCCTCGTCAAAGAGTATTGTCGAGCGCGTGGGCTGCTTCGCCTCGGCCTGCGGCAATGACTCCTCTGCGACAGGCTCGGCCTGCTCGTCTTGCTCAGCCTGCTTCTCGGCGAGTCGCTCCTGACGCTTTGCCAAGTGCTTCTCGTGCAGGCGTTCAATCCACTCCTCGATGCGATAGGCCAGACGGCCGAGCAGGTAGCGGATAATCTCTCCCGCCACCGAGTTCTCAACATTCGGCTTAACCTCATCGCAGGGCAATACCTCCTCGCCCTCGGGCACAAGCGAGCCGACAAATACGTTGTCGATAATCTTGTCGGCCAAACCTGCCTGAAGAGTCTCCTCGGCTGTGAGCCAGCGACCTTCGCCGTTGTTCTCGGCCATCAGCGAGGCAAACTCCTCCGCCTCGCGACCTGAGTGCATGGCGTAGAGGTGTGCCAGTCGCTCGTCGGTCTTGCGCAGCAGTTCGGCACGTGCCTCCAACGAGGCTGAGTTACCCTCGATGGCGCAGGTCGATTTGTGAATCAGGTACATGGCATTTGTCGAAATCTCGCGACAACCCTCATTTGCAGCCTGTGCGATGATGGTCGCTGCCGAGGCGGTGTAGCCGTAGCAGCGTGTTGTGATGCGAGCGTCCAGCCCCTGCAAGGCATCGTAGATGAGCAACGCATCGTTCACGTCGCCACCCGTCGAGCGGATGTTGACCACCACATTCGTGGCGTTAATCTCGGCTATGCGTGCCACCTCCTTACGAAAGGTCTCAAATGTGGCCACACGCGTCGATGCATTCTCGAACTGATGCTGCTCGGGCACGCCTATGGTGCCCTCGATGTCGATGTAGCAGGTCTGAGCTTCGTTTCTGATTGTGATTTTTGTTTGCATAAAATGTTTAAATGGTTTTTAGTTAGTCGTTTAGCGTGTGCATGAATCGGCAATGCGCCACCGCCCGCTCCGCATCATACCCCTCTACCGCCACAAGGTTGTATGCCGCCCTCTGCCCCGCAATGTTGAACATATAGCGCGAACGTATGTTCGGTCCGTGACCGCTGCAGTCGCTCAGTGCCGCCACCTCGTGTGGGGCGAGTCTGAGGTCGAGCGTCAGCGTGCGCCTTATCTGCTGTGCCTGCCACTCGTTATCGTAGTAGTGGTGCAGCCCCTGCTCGCCATCTCTATCCTCGAAGCATAGCGTGAACTCCCCAGGGGCGTGGAAGGCCGCAAAGGGGTAGCTCTGCGCATACGACGGGAAGCTCCACACCTCGCCTTCGGGCAACTCTCTTAATCCCTCGTAACGCACGATGCGTGTGGTCACACTCTCCAGCTCGTCAGCGTCGCGGTCACCCACCTGCATAATCATCGCCGAGGGTGCCGATGAGTGAATCCCCGCCACCGATAGCGTGGGACAGAACAGGGGGTTGGCTCGTCGCTCGCGACCCAGCAGCGCAGCATAAGAATCTACGGTCGTTGACCATTCACCTAATGTGGTGTCGTTCTGCGTGTTGTAGCGTGCGACAGCGCCATCTCCCTCGGCGCGATAGCAGAGTGTGCGATGCTTCTTGAGAGTGGTATCCACCTCCTCGGCCTCAATCTTTCCGCTCATCTCCACCTTGTGGTTCCAGTCGTATGTCGTACCGTTGTAGAACTCCTCATACGGCTCGATATAGACCTTACGGGCTGCGGCATCGGTGAAGATTCGCAGGTTGAAGAGCTGCTGCACCGCCTCGATGAACTCTCCCTGACTCACTCCGTGGTGGGTGATGTCGGCAAATGTTAGCTGTGAGCCGAGTGCCGGCGTGGCGGAGAAGATGGGACGGAGGGTACACTCCTTCGCGAGAGTTATCTGCTGCCCCTCGGTGGCACCGTGCAGATACATGCGTGTGAAGCTCTTTCCCGCAGATGGGGTAATCAGTTCGGGCGGGGTTTGCAACGTCACATCCACCTCGATTGTCCCCTCATCCTCGACCCAGCCATCATAGAGCGACCAACCCTTATCCATATCGACAAATGTCTCGCTGTCGATTTTACGCTGCAACGTGCATCTTACGTTGGTGTGTCCCTCTGGGATGGTTACATAGGTCGAGCTGACGGTGAATACGGTGAGTATTCCGCTGCCCTCGTCGGAGGTGTATAGCAGGCGGTAGATGGTATCCTCCTCATAGTCGAATATCACACATCGGTACTGCACCCCTGCCGTAGCCTCGTTGCGACGGTCGGGGAAGGGGTTTTCGAGGTTGAAGCGTAGGTCGCAGCCCGTATCGACGTAGAGTGCATTGAATCCCTGCACGCCTGCTCCCGATGTTATTCGGTAATCGGTGGTGTACTTCAATCTCAGCTCGAAACCCGCCGTAACGGCCACCGTAGGGTGGTAGCTTACCCCCTCGTCGGTGATTTTCAGCACGCCATTGTTGTTGTAGAGGCTACCTCCTTCCGCACTCTCCACAAAGTTGCCGAGCGACGATGTCAGCACCAGTGGAGTGAGCCACGCACGTCCCATCGAGTCGGCTGTGGTAGAGGCCTCGCTCTCACGCCCTGCCAGGAATCCCATGGCGGCATTTAACTTCGAGGTTGACCTGCCCGCCGAGGCGTAGCAGCCGCTCATGTGGAGCTTGCGCCACTCCTCGCTGAGCATGAACTCACTCTCCACCTCATACCCCTGCTCGGCGAAGATGGCACGCAGCAGCTTATCCACCGAAATGAATGGGTGGTAGTCGCCCACACTCATCACTCTCTGTGGCGGGAAGAGCGATGTGGAGTCGTAGGCGGGCGTGTAGTCGTCGTGACGCACAGGCAGAAAACGTACCGTGGCATCCTCGCCCCAGCTCTGCTCGATAAGCTCCTCGCTAATTGTTGCATCATACTCCAATTCCGTATCACTCAGGTCGGTACGCACTGCACTCTCAGCCCAGTCGCCCGCTCCATCACGTATGCGGATAACGTATGTCGCAGCGCCCTGCTCGCCATCTATCGAGCGCAGACTCACCACACCGCGTAGCAACTCCACCCCATCAGCCACCACCACGCCCTCATGGTAGCTGTCGTTGAAGCGCTCTCCAGCGCAGGGGTCTGTGGCATGGAGCATAATTGTGTCGTTGCAGGGCGTTGAGGGCAGACGCAGTTCCACACTCCGTCCCGATTGTTGCTTCGAGACCTTGCCGAGTGTCTCGCTGTCGAATGTGAAGATGTTTTTCGGCAACGTATAGTCTGCCTCAAGGTCGCAACGCAGACAGTCAATGAGTATCTCTACCATAACAGCTCGCCCTCCCGTGCGGCACGGATGTCAACCTCGATGATACCCATCTTTCCGCATGTGGCGGGCATCACGCGGTCGGTGGTAATCTCCACACGTTGCAACTCGCACCCCTTCACCAGCCATACCCTCGGCGATGAGAGTATCGATGCAAGTGCCTCAATCTGCGCTTGTGGCTCGTATGCCGAGATGAGTTTCAACTCATTCTCTCTTTCCGAAGTTCCTGCCTCACGTCCCCAGATACTCTCCATACGCTTACGTGCCGCCTCGATGAGTACGCTCTTGCGTAGCGGGAAGGTGTAAAGCTCTGGTGCGAGCGAATCGTTGAGCCACGCCACACGACGTGCGCTGCTCAGATTCTCCTTTATTTCGTACTCGACAACGGTCGTCGCCACGCCATCAACCATCACCGTTGCACGAATACTATCCACTCCCTCTCGGCCACGGGCCGTCACTGCCACCGCTCGCTGGCCGCCTGAGGTTGGGGTTATGGATATGCTGTGTGAGTTGCTGCCGATGAACTCCACCACGACCTCGACCACAATATCGGGGAGCGAGAAGAACGATATGAGGTCGAACTCGTCGCGTGCCATGGTGCGATGCAGGTGCTGCGTCATTAGCGATGTGTAAATCTTGTCGAGGTCGGCACGTGCCGCCACGAAATTGCGTACGGCCGAGTTTACCCCTTCGGCCTCCACCGCCACCTTTATCTGCGTGTGGCAATCCACCTCGCCACACTCGGTGATGCTCTCTGGCAGTGTCGACACCATGGCGCTTCGCAGATAGGGTGCAATATCCACCTCGCCCGATGTGACGCCATACAGGCGCTTGCTGCCGAGGGTTGTGCCGTCGGCCTTGTTGATAATCTTTAGCTCTACCTCCTGCGGCTCTGTCTGCTCGGTGTCAAAGGCGTAGAGGAGTGGCTCCCGAAACGACGAATACGCCTCGGGTATAGATGTAAATTTCATAATTTCAGTGATTTAATGGGTTAAAAGAAAGTGATTACATCGGCCGTTGCCGTGGCTGCCACCTCGCCGTGGGCGGTGAGTGTGTGGCTCGTGTGGCGTATCTTCAAATCCTCTACCGCCACCACAAAATCCTCCTGCGAGAGGGTTGAGAACAAGCCTACAACATCCTTCTCCAACTCTGCCCATACGTTTTCGCGCTCTTCGGGGTGTAGCTTTGCTCCTGCATCGAGGGCGTGGAGTGTGACCGAGTAGGTTATTTTACCATGCTTGCGCCCCTCCATCGAGGAGAATGTGGGTGGTGCGAGCCACATGGCGGGGTAGGTGTCGATGAGTTGCGATAGGTGTCGCTCGTCGGTCGAGTGGAAGGTGTAGCCGTCGGCTGTGGCTATGCGCTCGAAGGCTTGCAGAAGTTTTTTTCGATTCATAGTTAAGGGGTGTTAGGGGGCGGGAACCGCGTTTGCGGGCCCTTTTTGTTGATAAAAATGTTGATTGTTTGTTTTTAGGTTGTTGAAAACCGTGTGCAACAAAATTCTTATTGCAAGATGTTGAGCGTGTTATAAACTTTTCGGCATCTGTTGAAAAACTTTGTTACAAATGTTTATTCCGCTGTTGATATGTTTATAACCTCCTTTTCGGGGCTGTTATTGCCGAAGTTTTCAACTTCGCAGATGGCGTTTCTTCTTTCATAAATCAAGTTCAATAATTTAATTAGGTAAATAGCCTATCATGTTTCGGGCATTTCTTCACGAAAACCCGCTGTAAATAGTGCCGTAATTGTTTTTCGGTAGTGCAAATATAATACATCGAAAAGCGTTTGTCAAGTAATTTAACAATAAAAATTCAATTATTTATCAAATTATTTAACCCCCTTCTCCCCTAAACTCCTCAGTCCCAGCCCGTCGTGCAGTGAAAAATTTTTCGTACAAAAATCTTCAGTTTTGTATCAAATGCCACGAAAACACCAAAAAACGGTGGCAATTCCAATAATATTTCTATCTTTGCAAGTTATAATGCGCATTATGCGCGTAGGCGTACGTGTTGCGTCATGCGCGCGCAACAAATTCGGCAACAAAATTCCTTGCCGAAAGGGTAGCCGAAAAGAGATAAAAACCGACAACAGATGCTCGAAAAATTAGCCAAACAGACCGCCATCTACGGAGTCAGCACAATAGTCGTCAGATTGTTGAGCTACCTGCTCACGCCCATCTATACGCGTGTCTTTGGTCAGGCGGCCTATGGTATCGTCACCGATGTCTATGCGCTTATCCCCTTTGCGTTGGTGCTGTTGTCGATGGGTATGGAGTCGAGCTACTTCCGCTTCTCGGCCAAAGCTGAGGCGGAGGGTGGCAGCAAGGAGGATATTGCCAAGCGCAAACGCCATCTCTTCGCCACCACGTGGGGAGCTACGCTTGTTGCATCAACCATCTTCTTTGTGCTGATTGCCCTCTTCCGCACCGATGTCGCACGCCTTATGGGCGAGGCGTATGTCGGTCACGAGGAGTATATCATGATGGTTGCCGCCATCATCTTCTTCGATGTGGCTACGATGATTCCCTTCTCGCGTCTGCGTGAGCAGGGTAGGGCGCTGAAGTTCGTGATGCTGAAGGCTTGTAACGTGGTCATCAACGTGGGCCTTGCCGTGTTGTTTGTGGCCATCGGGTTGTTCGATACGCCTTTTGGCGTGGGGTGGGTCTTTGTCACAAACCTCGTTGCGAGTGTGGCTACGCTGCTGCTTATCCT
>CAYLRH010000006.1:0-13798 GCA_964385905.1 uncultured Alistipes sp. | reverse complement strand
GCAGCAGTCCGCAGCACGCTGGCCAAGAGTGGTAGCGTGGCGATGATGGACTTTGAGAATAGCGTGCCGATAGATATTCCCGTTTTGGGTGATACCCAAAATATGGTGTATGCCGAGCCAAAGAGTTCGACAAACAGCGACTACAACCCCTTCCGTGAGGATTATATCGATGCGGGGGTATCGGAGGATGAATTGAAAACGGCTTTTGATGACCCGTTTGTCGAGTTGCCGTATAGAGAGCTAAATCAGCACTCCAAGCCAGCTGCAAAACCTTCGATGGGTAAGTTGAGCGATGTGTCGTGGTCGGAGATGGATGCAAATAACGATTTCTCGCTATCAGCCATGCCCAAGCATGAGGGTGTAGTTGTTGAGTCGTATCGTGAGATATCTTCCGACTACTCACAGGGTATAGACCTTGCGGCTATGATGGGCATGGAGGAGGAGAGTTCGCTTGAATTTGTTGCTTCGGCCATGCAGCAACGCCTTGATTGTGAGCCGCAGATGGAATTCTCGTCGGTTATGCCCCTCGCGGGAGGATATGTGTTGGCTTTAAGCGGAGGACGAAGTATGTTGGTGGATATGCGTCGTGCCAAGGAGCGTATTCTCTACGACGATTATATTACGATGATTGGCGCTGGCAGTATGGCATCGCAGCGTCTGCTCTTTCCTGAGCGTTTGACTCTTTCGGATGATGACTATGCGTTGCTGTCGGTGAATGAGGTCGAGTTTGCCGCTTTGGGCTTCGATATAAATCTTATCGGTGATGGGGTGGTGGAGCTTAATGCTATCCCTTCAAGCATAGTGGGCGAGCAGGCCGATGGAGTGTTGTATGAGTTGCTGCGCGAGGTTGAAACGGGAGATGCCGAGGAGCTTATGCGTCGCAATATGGCTCGCGTTATGGCCGTTAAGGGCTCGCGTATGAAGAGCGTAACCGCAGAGGAGGCTATGGAGATGTTGCAACGTCTATGTAGCTGTGAGAATTATAGTTTCTCGCCATCGGGTAAGGCTATTATGGCCGAACTGACGGTGGAGGATATTAAGGCAAAATTGAATTGATATGGCCGAAGGCTGTAAATCGAAATAAGATATTTTATGTACGTACAAAGAGAGATGTCAACCCCGCCGGTTGTAAAAAACATGATAATAGCAAACTGTGTGGCATTGCTGGCTACTGAGCTTCTCCCGTTTGGGGATGAGCTACTTATGCGTTTTGCATTGTTTAATGTGGAGAGCCCGCTGTTCCATAGTTATCAGGTCTTTACATACATGTTCCTGCATGGAGGCGTTTCGCACCTCTTCTTCAATATGTTTGCGCTGTGGATGTTTGGCCGCCAGCTGGAGCGCGAGCTTGGGTCGCAGCGATTTTTTACATATTATATGGTCTGCGGTATTGGTGCAGCGTTGTTGCAGTTGGGCGTAGGCTATGCCGAGTATGCCCATGCCCTTGAGGCCGGTGGTATGAATGCAGCCATGCGTCTGTTGTATGTGCCTACCGTTGGTGCTTCGGGAGCGGTGTTTGGCCTGTTGTTGGCATTCGGTGTTTTGCATCCTAATAATGTTGTAATGTTGATATTCCCGCCCATTGCCATGAAAGCTAAATGGTTTGTGGTTATCTACGGCCTCTTGGAGCTCTTCTTCGGATTGTCGGGTTATCAGTCGGGAGTGGCTCACTTTGCCCATTTGGGAGGTATGTTGTGGGGTTTGGCTCTGCTCTATTGGTGGCGTAAACGCAGAAATATATATTTCTAAAGGGATATGGCCGATTACTACAAAACATCCTACTCTTCAGCTGGAGGCCGTCGTCGCAACAACCGCTCCGCAACAGGACTTATCATCGATATATTTGTCGGTGTGGTGACCTTGGTTGTGGTGGCGTTGTTCCTGACTACACTGTTTGTCCCCACGCTCGACCCGCGTGAGTGGGGTGAGGTGTCAACATTGGGACTCGTGGCTCCCCTAATATATGTCGCACAAGCCATCTTAACACTCTATTGGATTATTCGTTGGCGACTACTTATGGCTGTGCCGATGATTATAATATCGTTGCTGGGTGTTTTTCAGCTCTCGCTGTTCTATAAGCTGGAGTTGCGACGTGTATATACCGAACCTAACCTGAGGCCTCGTTACGATAAGAAGGCGCTGAAGGTAGTTACGTATAATGTGCGTAGTTTCATCGACGACGATGGCAACCGTTGTATCGACTCGATGGTGAAGGTAATCAAGGCGCTGAATCCCGATATATTGTGTTTGCAGGAGATGGGTTTTAGCGAGCAGGCCGATTCGTTGCTCGAGCCACTTAAGCCTATGCCACGTTCGCTCTCGCGCAATAATCTGAGCCCCGCTATTTATAGCCGATATCCGATTATCAAGGCCTCGCGAATAGATGCGATGAGAAACTTTGTGTGGGCTGATATTGTTGTTAAGGATAAGAATCGCGAGGATACCATCAGAGTCTTTAATAATCACCTTCATACTACGGCCATACGACGTGACGATAGCCGCTACATCGAGAACCATGAGTATCTCGAAGATGATAGTTTGAGCAAGGTGCAAAGCATGATAAGCCGCCTTACGGAGAATAATAGCTTGCGTGCCGAGCAGGCAGACACGTTGGCAGCCATTGTTGCCGCGTCACCTTATCCTGCAATAGTGTGTGGCGATTTCAATGATACCCCCGTTTCATACGCATACCGTACCGTGGCCCGCCGTCTCAACGACCCATTTAGAAAGGTTGGACGAGGCTATTCGCATACGTACCGAGGTTTCTTTGATATGTTGCGAATCGACTATATCCTCTATTCTGATGAGTTTGAAGCTCTGTCGTATGAGGTCGTTGACACATGGGGCTTGGAGCAGAGTGTTGTGGGACGAGGTGAGAATGCCGATACGGTGCTTGTGCAGGCGTATGGCAATAACATGGCAAAGCCCAAGGCGGAGGCACTCTATGAGTCGATGATGATACCTGCGGACTCCGTTGCACCGGCCGAGATTGACAATAGGATAAAATACTCGGACCACTATCCTGTGTTTGTACGACTTTTATATAAGGGTAAAAAACATTAATCCAAACCGATATGATACTTGATTCTTTGAAAAACAAAGCGCAGTACGCGGCGCTTCATCCGCGTTTTCAGACCGTATTTGATTTTATCGACAACAACGATGTTGCAGCACTCCCATGCGGTCGTCACGATATCGATGGTGACAACATCTTCGTAAACGTTCAGGAGTTGGACCTGCGCGAGATTAAGGATGCCCGTCTGGAGCTTCACCGCAAGTATATCGACATTCAGTTGCTGCTGTGTGGTCCTAACGAGGTGTTTGGCTGGAGCGAGAAGAAGGATTGCCTCACCCCCGAAACAGACTTCGATGAGGCTAAGGACATTCAGCTCTTTACCGATATTCCGCAGTGTTTCTACACCGTAGGTGAGGGACAGTTTACTATCCTCTTCCCCGAGGATGGCCACGCCCCCATGCTTGGCGAGGGACACGTGAAGAAGTGCATCTTTAAGATTCTGCTGTAAGGAACGTTTCCTGCGATTTACAGTTGATATATTCAAAAATTATCCTCCAAAAGTCGAATGGGCCTTTGGAGGATATTTTTTGTTACGCAATTAAATAATATTACCCATCAGTATAATTTTTTTTGATGTTATTAATATATATAGTACAATTCATTATTAAAAAAAAAGAGTTCATTGATTTTTTTTTTCTCTTTTAAATAGTTCCCGTATTTTTGAATTGTGAAATTGTGGCTATATTTATAATAAAGAAGATATATTTTAAGTCAATATGCTGAAATTTAAACATATAACGCTGTTGTTTATTACCCTGCTTTTGGCGGCATGTGCCAAAGACGAGTTTGTTACGGAGGGTGGTAATGCAGGTGGTAAACAACTCCTGTATGGCTTTGGGATAGGTAATGGTAATACGCGTACATCTATCGCCGATGATGGCCAAAGTATCGTGTGGAGCGTAGATGATAAGGTTGCATTGTGGGCAGCGCCTACCACAACTCCTACGACCTATACGTTTGCAAATAAGGTTTTTGATGCTTGGTTTGTCGATGTAGATACCTCTCAGGCTTATTTCACAGCAACACTTGACAATCCAATGGCCGAGGGTACATATAAATACTACGCAGCATACCCGACTCCTACAAACGTTAGCGGTACTACGTGTACATTTACCCTTCCTTCAATGCAGGACGGCAAGATGGACGGCGGCGCTCATATCATGGTGGCTCAAGGTGAGGGACCTGCTTTGGCTAAGCTATATGATCCTGAGCCTAAGACCAATACCGATGGCGTCGCGCCAGCTCCCGATTATGTTATCAAAGATGGCCTTGTGCTGGAAATGCGCCATTTGATTCATGCGTTACGATTCTATGTACCTGAGGGTAAATGGGGTTTCGGCGGTGAAACTGTGGAGCGCATTGTCTTTACTATGCCCGCCAATGTAGCCGGAACGGTAACTACTGATGTGTCAAGCGAAACCGATGGCTTGACGTTAACGAGTGGCGGTACGAATACCATTTCGCTAAATCTTAAAGAGCCTATTAGTTATTCGTCTGCCGATGATAACGGTAACATTGTTTATGATTATGCAGTGGCTTCTATTCTCCCTGATACTTACAATGGAGATATGACAGTTAAGGTATACTCTCAAACCAAAGCCGCTCAGCAGACTATCGCTATCAGTAATCGTGCAATGAATGCAGGACATATTACGCCTGTGGGTTTGGATTGTTCTGAGACTGTAGATTTATATTATCTGAGATTTGTTTATGCTGGCAATAATCTCGGTGAAGATGTTACAGAGGTTCGAGTTAAATACACCGATGAGAATGGAGCATCGCAGACACTCACAATACCTGGAAGTCAGTTCATTAAGGATGGGTATTATGATGTGGATTTGACAGATTGGGCTCCCATTAATTTTAGCGCTTTACGTTCTGCGTTAAAAAATCAGGTTATTACAGTTGAGTATGAATCGGAGAATGCAATTGTAAGTGAGCAGGTTACATTACCCGATGTTACACAAATTGGAGTTAGTAGTGTTAATCTTGTTGTTCCGTATCTGTTCTTTGAGGATTTTGAAACAGCAACAGGATCATCTACGTACTATGATGGAGATGGTGTATTTAGTACACAAAATAGCCGAAATTCTGCGACGGATTTATCATCAGGAAGTTATACCTGGCCATCATATTTGAATACTACATCTAATTGGACTGGAGCAAGATGTGGTTTGGGATACAATGCAAATGGCAATAATGCAATCCGAGTAAATGCGAGAGCAGAGAATGCAGTAGGGTTTGCTTGTAATTATAATGGTAGAGTAGATTCTCCCAATATGATGAATTTAAAAGCTGATGCTACAAATGTAAAACTTAGGATTAGTTTCGACTATTCATTTGGAAGACAGCAAAGTGCAGAGTCTACTATCGTAACAAATAGAACACCTCAGCAACACTATTTCGCAATGGGAACCCATACGACACAAGGTGCTATAGATGGAAAATCTAGTAGCATCGCTGCTTCATCGTGGAGTTATACTATAAATGCAAATATTGCTTATGATGTTAATACTGTGGATATGTCAGGTTCATTCACGACAGTTGATAAATCGTTAAGTTATGTGATTGGAGGATGTCAGCAGTCGACTCGATTCGTTTGGGAGCCATATGTGAAAAACAAAAGTAATGATGGTTATTATAACTATTGGCTCTACCTTGATAATATTAAGGTACAAATTGTAAGCGAATAAAATATAATTAGTATACAAACAATTAAACACTTTTATTATGAAACTAAACAGATTAACAGTTTGGATGTTGGCAGCTGCATCGCTTGCGCTTGGCAGCTGTAGCGACGATAGTTTCAACGGTGGTGACAAGTATGCCACGTTGAACTTCTCGCTATCGGCCAACAATTCGCTCTCTGTCGGCACTATGACGCGAGCCGATGAGACACAAACCAGTGGAATCACAATGGCCGAGGCTCTCGGTGTGGAGTCATTTACTCAGCCTGAGGCTGGCAACTTTACTATTGTGGTTACCGATGCAGAAAGTACAGAGAAGTACAATGGACTCTTGAGTGCATACAGCAGCGAAACAACTACGTTGCCCATCTCGAGTGAGCAATACAAGGTTACTGCAACGTTGGAGCCTAAAACTGCAGTAGGTTTTTATGGTGAGAACGAGAGTGGCGCACCAAAATATTATGGAGAGACAAAGTTCTCGATTGTAAGCGATGCTATAATTGACGTGGAGATTCCCGTATCGCTGACCAATAGTATCTTGAAGTTTGAGTACACAAGTTTGGCCGACGATGAGGAGGGCACAGGAACTGATATGTTCAAGCAGTACTTCTCGGATTGCTATATAACTGTAAAGGATCAAGCCAATAACGAAGTTGCGTACAATGATTTCGAGGAGCGCGGTGCATTCCTTGAGGCTGCAAAGCAAACTATCACCTATACTCTTACTGTTGCACAGGCACAAAACGAGGCAAGCGAGAAAATCACTGGCAGCGTAGATGTAACATTGGTTGAAAACACTTGTCATATTTTCAAGTTCAATGTGACTAATGTCGGTGGTGTCAACAAATTGACGATTGAGATTGATGATAATATTGCAGCAACTCACGATATCAATGTTGGCGATATTGATATAAATGATGATAATTACATCGTCAATAACGGAGGCGAAAATGCATAACGATAAATAAAACAGATAGATATGAAAAAGATACTTTTAATGGCAATGTCCGCTATGTTGGCCTGCGTCGCGTGCGATAAGGACAACTTCAATTATAGTGGTCTTGAGGAGGGATATGGCCGCCTCTCGTTTGCTGATGCAGAGTTTATTGTGTCAGAAGAGACTGATACGAGAGCAGGAGAGACCGAGTTGCATGCTGCAGGTGACAATACTGTTATTTGGGTACTTAGCGTAGGTGAGGATGGCTCAACAACAGAGGTGGATCTCGCAGCCAATGATCCAGATATAACTTATGTAACTTATGGCGCTGTAAAGAGTACAGGAATCACATTGCCCGCCGGAAACTACAAACTTCGTGCGCAGACTGCTGCCGAGATAGCTAAGGCTGGAACAACACCTGTGTATGGTATTGAGAAAGAGTTTGAGATTACGGCAGGAGCAGAGACTGATTTGGGAGAACTTACACTCAATCTATACAAGCAGGTAAAGGTAAGTGTAAGCTACAACGATGAGTTTATGAAATCATTGACTACAGATGGAGGTACTACAACCGTAACAATTGATAACGATAATGTCTTGACCTTTTGGGTAAAACCGGATGATTTTGAGTCTGATTCAAAGTATCTTTTCATTGAGCTTGATGAGAATACTAAAGAAAGTGGTGCAACCATGGAAATCCTTGTCACTGCAGAGATGAATGTTAAAGAGGATGGCGAGACATCGATTAAGACTCAGAAGATGACAGCTGCCATTACTGGTGTCAAACCTCAGCAGCATAGAAAGATTAAGATTGAGAAGACTGTAATTAACGATGGTGGAGCAAACTTCACTATCAAGGTTAATGATTTGGAAGTAGATACCGAGCTGTCAACCGATATTTCAGCAGCCGAGGGTAGTCTTGGAGATGATCCTAATGCACCTAAGGGTGATGGAGGTATTAAGTTGTTGAATATCGCAGGATTAGGTAGCACTACAACGCCCACGAAAGACGAGTGGAATAGCTCTTTCACAGAGGACGAGATGGATATTGAGTATGAGGAAACAATTCGTCCCAAGGAAATTGTGATTACATCTGATATGACCCAGTTGCAGTTTAAGGCTGTCGTTCCTGGTAAGATTCAGGACTTTAAAGTGCTGATAATTTCAGACAAGATTGAGCCCGCTCTTGGCGTGGCAGGAATCACCGACCCGGAACTTGATTTGATTAATGAGGCTGCTCAGGTAAAAGGTATTGCCAACATCATTCCTTTCCCTTACCACGATCCGAATGGAGAGTTGACAGACGGTGAAACGAAAATTGCTGTTCGAGGTGAAACAGAATTAGAGTTTATTTTGGATGGTGCAATTTCTATTTTGCAGGAGTTCTTTGGAGAGGATACTGCAACAACACATCATAGTCATACATTCCAGATGTTTGTGCGAGATCAGGCCGGCAAGACAAAGACTATAAATCTTGCATTGAAGATAATGAATCCTAACTATGTAGCCGAATAACGAAAGATATGAAAAAGTTTATATATTTTGCTGTCGGCATAGCCACTATGTTGATGGCAGCATCTTGTGAGAAAGATGCATACAATAACACCTCTGGTGAGGGTGGTTTCTCACTCGCTTTGAGCGTGAATAACAAAGACGTTGTGACCACTCGTGCAACAATGGACGAGAACGAGATAATAGCTGACGCTAAGGTTGATATTTATATGCCTAATTTCTCAGGTAAGATACGTTCGTATACTTATGGAGATATGGAGGAGGTAGTTTATCTTCCCACGGGCGAGGGCTATCGTGTTGATGTTACTGCGGGCGAGGCTGCAAAAGCTTCTCCCGATAAGGCAACTTTTGAGAATAAGAGTTATGCTGGCTCTGCTGATTTTGATATCGTTGCTAATCAGATTGATGGTGTAAAGGTTACCGCGAAAATTACCAATGCTATCACCAATGTGACTTTTGATGAAACCATTGCGGCTAATTTCGACACATATAACTTGTCATTCGCTCTCGCAGATATGACAGATGCAAATGCTACTGTCGCTGATGACGACAAGTTGGTTTATGGTAAGGCAACAACCGACGGAGAGGTTAAGACAGGCGAGGGTTATTTTATTGTAGATAATCCTGTTACAGAGAATAAACTCTATTGGTTATTTGAGGGAAAAAAAACGGACGGAACGGCATTTACCGCTAAGGGAGCAATAGAGGCTCCAGAGGCAACCGGTAATAGTCTTGTAGGTACACGCCACAACATGAATTTTAAGTATGTTGTTAAGGATGGTAAGTTGATATTTACATTGGTTGTGGATGAAACAACTGACGCGGTGCAAGATAAGGTTATATGGACTCCGACCTCTACTGGCTTGTCGACTCTCAAGGCAAAAGATATTTGGGCAAAGTTCGTAACTGTAAGTGCAGATGTGGATACTGCGGAGTATGACGGTGATGTTTATTTCCAGTATCGTGAGACATCAGACGCAGAATGGGTAAATCCTGATGATGCAAGTGCATTGAAGGTGAAAGCAACCGCCGATGATAAGGGTGTCTTTAAGGCTGTGATAACAGGTCTTGAGCCTGAGACTACCTATGATTATCGTTTGGTTGTTTATGATACAGTAACAGCTGAAGACAACACAACCTCACAGCAGTGGGTTGAGGATGTAGTAAGTGTTAAGGATTTTACTACAACCAAAGATCAGCAGGTGCCTAATGCAAGCTTCGAACAGACTTATAATACAGGAAATTTCGATGTGTTCAATCCTCAGGCTGGATACGGATTTTCTACAACAACTGCATCTGAAGACCCTGGAAATGCTCACACATGGTGGGGAACTGGAAATCAAGTTGCAGCAGGAGGATTGGCAACCGTTGCAGTAACAGCGACATCTACAGACGTGCCATACTCCAGCAGTACTAATAAAGCATCAGTTTGTATGACATCAAAAGTAACATATGGAATGTTAGCAGCTGGAAATATTTATTCTGGATATTTTTATACGCTACATGGAACTGAAGGTGGAACAGTGCATTTTGGTCGTACCACGGCTGATGACGGAAGTCAATTTGTAAGTAGACCTACTGGCGTGTCTTTCTATGTGAAATATATAAGTACGCAAGTTAAAAAAGCAAATGGAGGAGGTCTTACAACAAGTGACATGGATGAAGGACAAGTAAAGTTTGCGATAGGAAATTGGAGCAATTCCAAAGGCGGAGGCAGCAAGGAATGTCCTATTGCGATTAACACGACTGAAAGTGGTAATAATCCTCTTCCTGCACAATGGAATCTTAAAACTTTTGATGGAACTATTGCTTATGCAGAGATGATATTCACCAGCGAGCATAATGATGATGGCTGGATGAAGGTTACTATTCCATTTGATTATAACAATACTTCTGCTAAACCGACTCACATCTTGATATCGGCAGCTTCAAGTCGATGCGGAGATTACTTTACGGGTGGAGAAGGTAGTACAATGTACCTCGATGATATTGAGTTGCTGTACGATTACGAGACAAGCCAGTTGACTGGTCCGAAGATTGAAGTGATAAACTAAAAATATCCGCATACGTGCGGTAAAATCGGATTCCGAATGCGAAAACTGATTTTTATAACTACTCTAATGTTGTGTTTCACGGGCGCTCTAAGCGTCCGTGCGCAACGTTATGATAGAGGTTTCGACATCAAATCCTCAACCTTCATCGAGAAGGGAACGTGGATGGTGGGCGGAAAGGTGGCATACTCGACGCACAAGAACAGCGACTACCGTTTTCTTGTCATTGAGGATATCAACTCGACGGGTTACCGTTTCACCGTCAGCCCCATGTTCTGCTACATGATACGCGACAATATGGGCCTTGGCATGCGCTTTGGCTATGGTCGTAATCTGCTCAAGGTTGACTCGGCAAACATAAGTATTGACGAGATTGACATCAATGTCAAGGATTACTACTCTTTGAGTCACGACTTTTCGGCAATGGCCGTGTATCGTAACTACATTCCGCTGGGTAACTCCAAGCGTTTTGCCTTGTTCAACGAGACACAGCTCGCATACGGTACTGGTGAGGCCAAACTTATTGATGGCCATGGCACAAGTATCATAGGCACATTCGAGAAGTCGCACTCGCTCTCGCTGGGCCTTAATCCCGGTATGATTGCCTTTGTCAACGACCACGTTGCCGTAGAGTTGAATGTCGGCATGTTGGGCCTGCAATACACAAGCATTGACCAGACCCATAATCAAGTACATAAAGGCAGCCGCGAAACTACGCAGATTAACTTCAAGGTTAACATCCTATCCATCGGATTCGGATTGGCCTATTATCTCTAATGAGCTCTTGATATGATGAAGATAATTACGAAAATAATGATTCTCATTGCGGCCATCGTCATGACCGCGGGAGCTATGGCGCAGAACAGCGAGAAGCGCATCAAACAACCTCGTGAGACGATAAAGCTCGGAGCGATGGTTGGCAATAAGAGAGATAGTCTGGAGAATAAGAAGAGGCGTGGTTTGTCGCAGCATCTTATCATTCCGAAGGGTGAGTGGCAGCTGGGTGCGCAGATTTCGCATGTCAGCATGTCGAGCGACAACAGCGAGTATATGCTTCTGCTGAAGAATATCAACGCTAACGGCTCGATGACCAAGGTGGCTCCGTTTGTGGCCTACTCTTACCGCGATAACCGTTCGATAGGTCTGCGTTTTCAATACACGTCAGCTTCGGGCAATGTGCAGAATGGTGATTTGGACCTCTTGAATGAGGATTTGAACTTCCACATCGAGAATGTCCGCGCCGATATGTCTTCGGTGCAGACGGCCATATATCACCGCTCATATGTGGGCCTTGACAACAAGGGCCGCATAGGCCTGTTCAGCGATATTATGTTGGGCTACACGTCAAGCAAGACTAAGTTTATCTATGACGAGGAGACGCAGGACACCTACACCAAGACCAACCAGATAAAGTTGAGCCTACACCCGGGTATTGTGGTTTTCGCCATGAACAACATCAGTACACATGTCTCGATAGGTATCGGAGGTGTATCCTACAACAACACCAAGTACATCAAGGCTGGCGAGACAATCGGTACGCGCGACTACTCGAAGGCCAACTTCAAGTTGGATATCCTCGATATAAGCATTGGTATGTCTATTCACCTATAAGAGCAGAAGAGCATGAGAAAGTTTATATTATTATACGCCTTAATCCTTACGGCATTTACCAGCTGTATCAAGAACGATATTCCTCTGCCGGTTGTCGTTCCCAAGATTACATCGCTGGAGGTCGATGGCGCATCTGCCGATGTGATTAATTCAGACAAGCGTACGGTAAACATCACGCTCGAGGAGCAGACCGATATCAAGCGTACCAACATCCGTAGCGTATCGTTCGATAACGAGTTGACAACCATGTCGTGGGATATTACGGGTGAGCACGACCTCTCAAGCCCGCTCTCTGTTACGTTGAGCATATATCAGGATTACAACTGGACTATCATAACCGAGCAACCCATCGAACGTTATTTCACGGTCGAGGGACAGGTGGGAGCCAGCGAGATAGATGTTGCCAACCATCGCGTGGTGACCTACGTTAATGGCAAGCAAGACAAGTCTAATATCAAGGTTACCTCGCTAAAACTCGGCCCGAAGGATGTTGCCACATACTCTCCCGATATGTCGCAGCTCAAGAACTTCACCCACGGTCTTGAGGTGGATGTCAAGTTCCACGGCCGAAGCGAGAAGTGGGAGCTCTTCATTGAGCAGACCGAGACACTTGTCGAGATGAAGTCGGTGGATGCATGGACTGGTGTTGCATGGGTTCGTGCTACGGGCGTTGCCAATATGAACAACGGTTTCAAGTACCGCAAACAAGGTAGCTCGGAGTGGACTGACCTTAGCGGAGATGCTGTAACAAGCAACGGTGGTGATTTCTCGGCAGCAATAGACAATCTGCAGCCCCTCACTACTTACGAGTGCTACGCATATAGCGGTGACAACCAGACTCAGGTATATAGCTTCACTACCGAGGAGGCCCGCCAGATGCCCAACTCAAGCTTTGAGGTGTTCAGTAACGCCGAGTCGTCGAAGTACTATTCATTCTACGACCCGCTCTCAACCATCGTTGAGAATCAGACCAAGTGGTGGTGTTCGGGAAATAAGGGCTCTACAACGGTAGGCTCAAGCTACTCAATCACCAATATTGATGGTAACGACAAGAAGGACGGTAACTACTCGGCTCGCTTGGAGTCGCAGTATGTTATTGTGAAGTTTGCCGCAGGAAATATTTTTGTTGGCGAGTTTGATCGCGTTGTCGGCACCTCTGGAGGTGTGGTTAACTTCGGTCGTCCCTTCACGCTACGTCCTCGCATGATGTCGTTGTGGCTTAAATATGAAAATGGTCCGATTGACAAGTTTAACGGCGCCCCCGACAATGACCCCGTAAAGGAGGGTGATATGGACCGCGCTCAAGTATTCGTTGCCGTAGGAGATTGGGACTATCGTACTTATGGCGGCACACCCGCCAGCCCCGTTCAGGTAAGTACACTCGACCGAAACACATTCTTTAACCCCAAGGGTGAAGCTGTAATCGGCTATGGCTCATTCGTCACAAATGAAGCCACCAACGGATGGATTAAGGTTGAGATTCCTCTCGAATACAGCACCACATCACGCAAGCCCACGCACATCATCGTGTCGTGCGCCTCAAGTATGCTGGGCGACTACTTCACCGGAAGTACCAAGAGTACGCTGTGGGTAGATGGCATCGAGTTGCACTATTAGGTTACCTGTAATCGAGTCAATTAATGATAAAAAATGGAGAGCTAAAACTCTCCATTTTTTTGTTTGCTATTATTTCAAATATTTATCCAGCCAGCCGAAGAACTCGCGGTTCCAGACCATTGAGTTTTGGGGCTTGAAGACCTGATGTGCTTCGTTCTCGAACTCTACCAAGCGAGCGTCCACACCCTTCAGGCGTGCAGCCGTGAAGGCCTGTAATGACTGTGTGTAGGGGATGCGGAAGTCATACTCACCCGTGATGATTAGGATGGGGGTATTCCACTTATCCACGAACTTGTGGGGAGAGTTG
>CAYLRH010000005.1:0-13869 GCA_964385905.1 uncultured Alistipes sp. | reverse complement strand
GGTGAATCTCGTCAATGAAGAGCACGTCGCCAGCGTCGAGGTTTGTCAGAAGTCCAGCCAAGTCGCCCGGCTTATCCAGCACAGGACCCGATGTGACCTTGAGCTGCGCCCCCATCTCGCGGGCGATGATGTTTGCCAACGTAGTCTTACCCAATCCCGGAGGGCCATGCAACAGCACGTGGTCGAGCGAGTCGCCACGCATAAGTGCCGCCTTGATGAAGACCTTGAGGTTTTCGACAATCTTGTCCTGCCCCGAAAAAGTAGATAGCTCCTGCGGGCGTATGCGGTTTTCATATTCGAGATCGCTCTCGATGTTTCTCATATTTCTATCAATAGCCATAACAATAGCAAAGATAAGAAAAATTACCAAAACGAGGAATAATAAAGCGATATAAGTCGGGCGAGGGGCTTTTTTCTCGGTTTGTGACGAGAAATGCGATAAAAAGGTGTGAAAAAATGTTTTTCTATGGGCTATTTATATTGTAAATACAAATAAAAATGTTATCTTTGAAAATTAAAAAGGTGTGTATCAAACCCCGGCTGTGATACCGTGCGTGGACGAAAACCCAATCAGCAGAGGGGTTGCATAGATACTCGCAAAAAGAGGGTTGCGATACCCTCCAGCCAAAGACTTACCTATGGGGAGCATTAGCGACCCAAGTCCCACTCCTGAGGAGGGGGATTTAGGGGGAGGGTCAGAATTGTAAATGCGGCAGAATGCCGCAAGTGTAGTAGCAGGCAATGCGCGAGTCGGCTATCACACCACACAAAAAAAGAGGGTTGCGATACCCTCCAGCAAAAGTGACCTCGAAAGGATTCGAACCTTCATCGTAAGAACCGGAATCTTATATTCTATCCATTGAACTACGAGGCCGCGACTGCAAAGATTGTAAAAAAAAATGAATATGACAAATAATGTGAGTTGGCAGCGTTTGGAACGTGTGATACAGTGGGCGGGTATGACTATTAACCACTTTGGACGCCATATTGGGCTTGCGCGTTCGGAGGCTTTGTACCAGATTCGAGCAGGCCAGCATGGCATCTCTCAGGCTCTGGCACGACGTATTGTCGAGAAGTTCCCAGAGGTTAGCATCGGCTGGTTGCTCTCGGGTGAGGGCGATATGTTGGGCCGTCCGATGCTGGAGGGGGCAATCCCCTTTTATGAGGGAGATATCTCGAAGGGCGTAGGCTCTTTGATGCAGGGTAAGCCACAATGTATGTTGAACATTCCCTTGATGGAGACGTGCGATTTGGCATTTCGTTCGTGGGATGAGGCTATGAGTGGCGATGTGATGGTCGGAACGATAGTTTTTTTGAAAAAAACGGACGTGGCGGCGATTATTCCCGGTGGATTGTATGTGATAGTTTGCGCGAATTATGTAATTTTGCGTAGAGTGAAGATTGATGATGGCGAGCCGGAAGGCCTCAGGCTTGAGTGCTCGAACCCTAAATATGACAATATGACCATCAAGGCGGAGCAGGTCGTTGAGATATACCGCGTGGTGGGTAACTTGAAACAATATTAATGAACCCTAACATTTATAGATTATTATGATGACGGTAAAAACTAAGGAGAGCGCATCGTTGCTCATGGCATTTGTGGCTGCAATTATCGTGGCTGTGGTTATGGTCGTAGGAGGTATGGCTTGGTGGCTTGTGTGCTGTGTGGCTGTGGGCGTATTTGTGCTGATGGCGATTTTCTCGCTCTTTATGATGAAACAGTATGTCGCTTATAAGCTTAAGCCAATCTACTCGATGGTTCTGTCGCGTGATGTACACACTACGGAGATTGTCGATGAGATGAAGGATAAGCATGTAGAGAATATCTCCGAGGAGCTTACCGCATGGGCTGACGACAACGATAAGGAGATTGAGCGTCTGAAGCAGAGTGAGGCTTTCCGTAAGCAGTATCTGGGTAATGTGGCTCACGAGCTTAAGACTCCGATTTTCAATATTCAGGGTTATATCTCTACGCTGCTGGATGGTGGCTTGGAGGATGAGCTTATCAATCGCAAGTATCTGGAGCGTGCCGAGAAGAGTATCGACCGTCTGATAAATATCGTAAATGATTTGGATACAATCTCGAAGCTGGAGAACGATATGAACCGTCTTAAGATGGAGACATTCGACATCGTGGCTCTGGCCAAGGAGATTACCGAGCAGTTGGAGATGAAGGCTGCCGAGCGTAATATCAAGTTGTCGGTGAAGGGTGCCGACTCTCTGCCTTCGCAGTTTAATGTTACGGCTGATAAGCACTTCGTGGGTCAGGTATTGGTGAATCTTATCGCCAACTCTAGCAACTACGGTAAGGAGGGTGGCTCGACACGTATCAAGTTCCGCGACATGGCCGACAAGGTTTTGGTTGAGGTTGAGGATACAGGTGTTGGTATCTCTAAGGAGGATATGCCTCGCATCTTCGAGCGTTTCTACCGTGTGGATAAGGGCCGTTCGCGTGAGCAGGGCGGTACAGGCCTTGGTCTGGCTATCGTTAAGCATATCGTGGAGGCTCACGGCGAGCGCATCACGGTACGTAGTGAGTTGGGCGTAGGTACTACATTTGCCTTCCCGTTGAAGAAATAGTGTTGATTTTTAGTTAGGTATAATGCTGAACAACTTATTGTATGTGGTCTGGGACTTCGATCCCGTGATGTTCTCAATCGGGGGATTTGAGTTGCGCTACTATGGCTTGATGTGGGCCATCACATTCCTCTTGGGTGAGCGTTTCTTTACCAATTATGCTCGTCGTGAGGGCTTCGGAATGCAGATTATCGAGACGG
Organism: uncultured Alistipes sp.; assembly: GCA_964385905.1. Classification (GTDB taxonomy): domain Bacteria; phylum Bacteroidota; class Bacteroidia; order Bacteroidales; family Rikenellaceae; genus Alistipes. Next base: position 11,092 of record CAYLRH010000005.1, on the reverse strand, counting down.
GATTCATCTGGATTGTGCTGGGTGCAATCTTGGGCGCACGCATAGGCCACTGCCTGTTCTATGAGTTCGATTACTATATCGTAAGACCGTGGGCTATCCTTACAGAGTTCCGTAATGGCGGTATGGCCAGCCACGGCTCGGCTTTGGGTATGTTGTTCGGTATGTGGATGACGGCGCGTAAGCATAAGATGCCCTATGTGTGGTGGTTGGACCGTATTATGATTCCCGTAACCATCGGAGGAGCATTGGTGCGCTTGGGCAATTTGATGAACTCGGAGATTGTAGGTCGCATTACCGATGTGCCTTGGGCGTTCCAGTTTGTGCGTCTTTACCCCAATATGCCTATCGAGAGTATCCCCGCACAGCATCCTGCGCAGTTGTATGAGGCTCTGTGTTATATCATCACGTTTGTGATTCTGTGTGTGATGTACTATAAGTACGACGTAGCCCGTCATAAGCCCGGTGTTATGTTCGGCGTGGGTGTTATGGGAGTATTCTTCACCCGCCCGTTTGTGGAGCTTGTGAAGGTGAATCAGGAGGCTTTCGAGGAGGGTATGTGGCTCAATATGGGTCAGTTGCTGAGTGTGCCGTTTATCATCCTTGCTCTCTATATGATTTGGAAGGGTGCCAAGGGCGCTTTCCCCGTAGGACGTCCCGACTCGGTGGCCAACCGCCCTGAGAAGGAGCATGACTCAAACAAGAAAAAGCGTAAGTAAGATGATTGAAGAGGTAAATAAGATTATCTATAATATGCTCATCAGCGGCCGTGGTGTGTTCTTGCCTGAGATTGGTTCGCTGTACATCGAGCGTAAGGCTGCCCGTAAGCTGGCCGATGGCAGATTGCTGGGCCCTCGCAATGCAGTGGTGTTTGCGTCGGAGGAGTCAGCACCCTCGCTTGTGGATGAGGTTGTGGCCATCGCTGGATGTGGTAAGGAGCAGGCACAGGATATATATGAGCGCTGGAAGGCGAAGACTCACCAGAATGGGGTTCTTACGATTGGTGGTGTCGGAGAGCTGAAGGGCGGTAATTTCTCTGCGGACAAGGATTTTCACAGCGTCATCAATCCGCAGGGAGTAAAGACTCTTGTCGTGCGCAAGCGACGTTCAAATTCGTGGCTATATGCCGTGTCGGGTGTGGCTGTCGTTGTGGCATTGGCTATTCTTGCGTTTCTGCTTTGGGGAGATAAGATTATGGGTGATATGCGTGTGGTAAAGTCTGCCGAGACCGAGCAGGTGGCTACTGCCGATGTTGCGCCAACGCAGGCCGATGAGCAGGCGACGGCAACTGAGCCGCAGGAGGTGGCACAAACGGCAGAACCTGTCGCAATGCAACCCGCCGCACAACCCGCACAGTCTGCACAGCCCGCAGTGGTACAGCCGAGTGGGGAGTATGCTTATTATGTTGTGATGGGTATCTTCTCTACGCCAGAGAATGCCGAGCGTGCCGTTAAGCAGGTGCAGGCGAAGATTAAGGATGTGGAGTGTGTGGTATTGCCATTCAAGGGAGGTAAGCACATGGTAACCATCTTCGGTAGCAACAGTGCGGCCGACTGCAAGGCCTTTGCGCGTTCGTACAATGATATATATCCCGATTTGTGGGTCTATAATAAGAAATAATGCGCATTGCCGAGTTTATAGGGCGATTGATTGACCTCTGCTATGTGCGACCGTGGTCGGCACTCTTCTCGCGCACGATGTTTCGCTATGCAGCGTGCGGAGGGGCGAATATGGTGTTGGACTTGGTGTGGTATTACATCATCTACCACTACATCGTGGCGGAACGGTTTCTCGACCTCGGCTTTGTGGTTATGTCGCCGCATGTGGCTTCGCTCGTGGTTGTCTTTCCGATAACATTCTTTACGGGATTCTGGCTCAATAGGAATGTGGCATTCTGTGCTACGGAGTTTGGCTCAGGGGGGCAGTTGATGCGTTATGCGTTGTCTGTTGTTGGCTCGATTTTGCTCAACTACATCTGCATAAAATTCTTTGTCGAGGTGCTGGGTATATGGCCTACGCCAGCAAAGGCGCTCACGACGGCCGTCTGCGTAGTTTATAGCTATCTTGCAGGGCGATATTTCACTTTCAAGAAATAAATAAGGAGGGGCTAAAGCTCCTCCTTCATCTTTTGCAATTCATACATGCGGTCGCGGTAACGCATCGCAGCCATAAAGTCTAACGACTTGGCCGCACGCTCCATATCTTCGCGAGCCTTCTTGATTAGCTCGTCCAACTCCTTGTGATTCAACGTCGGTGTGGCGTTGTAGCTGCCCTCCACATCCGAGGCCACGGCATAATGCTCCTCAACGATGGGGTAGGCGTTCATATCCTCTGGCTTCTGCGTGAGCAGTAGGCTCTGTCCCGTGCCGCTCTTTTGTGCCTGACGGGGTAGGAGATTATTTTCGATGTTGTAACGCACCTGAATCTCGCGACGACGGTTGCTCTGCTCAATGGTCTTGCGCATCGAGTCGGTGATATTGTCAGCGTAGAGGATAACCAATCCGTGTGCATTTCGTGCGGCACGACCTGCTATCTGCGTGAGTGAACGTACGTTACGCAGGAAGCCCTCCTTGTCGGCATCGAGTATCACCACAAGACTCACTTCGGGCAAATCCAAGCCCTCTCGCAAGAGATTCACACCCACCAGTACATCAAACCTATCACCTCGCAGGTCTTCAAGAATCTGCACGCGCTCCAATGTATCCACGTCGGAGTGAATGTATCGGTTGCGGATACCCACGCGGTCAAAATACTTCGACAGCTCCTCGGCCATGCGCTTCGTGAGGGTGGTGACCAACACCTTCTCCTCCACGCGTACACGCTTCTGAATCTCCTCGATAATATCGTCTATCTGATTCTCCGTGGGGCGCACCTCCATCGGCGGGTCAATCAGGCCTGTGGGGCGGATAAGCTGCTCGACGACAATGCCTTCACTCATCTTCAACTCGTAGTCGGCAGGCGTGGCACTTACATATATCGCTGTGCCCATCAGCTTCTCAAACTCCTCGAATTTCAGTGGGCGGTTGTCCTTCGCTGCGGGCAGACGGAAGCCATACTCCACAAGATTCTCCTTGCGTGCGCGGTCACCACCAAACATGGCGTGTACCTGTGGCAGTGTCACGTGGCTCTCGTCGATGACCATCATATAATCCTCGGGGAAGTAATCCAGCAGGCAGAAGGGGCGTGTTCCGGCAGCTCGCCCATCGAAATAGCGCGAGTAGTTCTCAATGCCGGGGCAGTAGCCCAACTCCTTAATCATCTCAAGGTCGTACTCCACACGTTGCTTGATACGTTGCGCCTCCATCTCGCGTCCCTCACGCTCAAAGAAGGTGATGCGCTCGCCGAGGTCGAGGTAAATATCTGATACGGCTTTGTCTATGCGCTCCTTGGTCGTGACGAAAAGATTTGCAGGAAATATAGTCACCGAGTCCAGCTCATGCAGACGCTGTCCCGTTGCGGCATCTATAAGGCTGATGGCCTCCACCTCGCCATCGAAGAATGTTATGCGGTAGCAGTTATCGCCAAAGGCGGCCATAATATCCACCGTGTCGCCCTTCACGCGAAATGTAGCGGGTGTGAGCTCCAGCTCCGTGCGAGTGTAGAGCGCCTCAACAAGACGATAGAGAAAATGTTTGTAGCCGATGTTGTCACCCACCTTGATAGAGATAGATGTAGCGTGAAAATCGGCAGGATTACCGATACCATATAGGCACGAAACACTCGACACGACAATCACATCGCGACGGCCAGAGAGTAGCGCCGAGGTGGCACTAAGTCGCATCTTCTCGATGTCCTCGTTTATCGAGAGGTCTTTTTCGATATATGTGTCGGTGGTGGGGAGGTAGGCCTCGGGTTGGTAGTAGTCGTAGTAGGATACGAAGTACTCCACAGCATTGTCGGGAAAAAAGTTCTTGAACTCGCCATAGAGTTGTGCCGCGAGGGTTTTATTGTGGCTCAGAACTATGGTCGGACGATTGAGTTTGGCAATGACGTTGGCTATGGTGAAGGTCTTTCCCGAACCCGTTACACCCAACAACGTATTGTGTCGAGCACCTCCCTCAATCGAGTCGAGGAGCTGCGCGATAGCCTCGGGCTGGTCACCCGTAGGAGCATAATCCGACACAAGTTTGAAATCCATATGGCAAAGTTAATATTTATTACACAATTTGAGGCAATATTTATACAAATATTAGAACGGCAATATTTTCGTCAGTTCTTTTGCTAATTTTTTATTACCTTTGTACTCTTATATGTAATTTGGGGTAGAATGATTGACCACGCAACGGTAGATAGAATTTATGCAGCCGCTAATATCGTAGATATTATTGGCGACTACGTCACGCTCAAAAAGAAGGGCGTGAACTATCAGGCGTGCTGTCCATTCCATAACGAAAAAACACCCTCGTTTGTGGTGTCGCCCTCAAAGGGAGTATTCAAGTGTTTCGGTTGCGGTAAGGGCGGAAATGCCGTTACCTTCGTGATGGAGCATGAGGGCGTGAGCTACCCTGAGGCTCTGAAGATGGTGGCCAAGCGTTACGGCATCGAGGTTGAGGAGCGTGAGCAGACCGAGGAGGATGTGCGTCGCAACAACGACCGCGAGAGTATGTTTGCCCTGAACGGTTGGGTGGCGGAGTATTTTTCCAAGTATCTGGTGAGCAATACCGAGGGCTGCAGTATAGGTTACTCATATTTCGCACAAAAGCGTGGTTTTACCGATGCTACAATCCGTAAGTTTGGTTTGGGCTTCTGTTCGGCAAAGGGTGACGATATGACCACGGCGGCGTTGGCGGCAGGGTATAAGGAGGAGTTTCTGCTCTCGACAGGCCTTACGCTCAAACGCGAGAGCGATGGCCGCCTGTATGACCGTTTCCGCGACCGTGTGATATTCCCCGTGCATAATATTTCGGGACGCGTGGTGGCTTTTGGTGGTCGTACACTACGTACCGATGGCAAGGTTGCGAAGTATCAGAACTCGCCCGAGAGCGAGATTTACAGCAAGACACGCGAGCTATACGGCCTATATTTTGCAAAGAAGGCCATTCAGCAGCAGGAGTATGCCATCATGGTGGAGGGATATACCGACGTAATCTCGATGCATCAGGCTGGCGTAGAGAATGTTGTGGCTTCGTCGGGTACGTCGCTTACGCAGGAGCAGATACGTCTGCTGAGCCGTTTTACACGCAATATAACAATCATCTACGATGGCGATTCGGCGGGTGTGAAGGCTACGCTGCGCGGTGTGGATATGATTCTTAGGGAGGGAATGAATGTGCGTATCGTATCGCTCCCCCCAGAGCATGACCCCGACTCGTTTGCGCGTGCTTATACGGCCGATCAGGTGCGTGAATATATCCACGACAGGGAGGAGGATTTCCTCTCGTTTAAGGCCAAGATGTTGTTGCGCGATGCGGGCGGTGACCCCATCAAGCGTTCGGCTGTGATTAACGATATGGTGCGCTCCATTGCGCAGATTCCCGACTCTATTCAGCGTTCGGTATATATCAAGGATTGCGCCCAGACGATGAATGTTGACGAGGCGGTACTCATCTCGGAGGTGGCTCGATTGCGTGCTTCGCAGACGGGTGACCGCGAGACGGTGGAGTTTGTACGTCGTCAGCAGATGCAGATACGTCACGAGCAGTCACAGCAGTCAGTAGAGGTGGATATGAATCGCTCGTTGGTTGCGGGCAGCAGTATTGAGGCGTTGGAGTATGAGCTGGTTAAATATCTTCTCAAGTCGGGACACAAGAGCTATGAACTTCTGGAGTCGCGTCAGGTGGTGGAGATAAATATTGCCGATGAGATATTCCGCAGTCTGGATGACGATAATATAACATTTACAAATCCCGTGTTTAACACCATTCTGCAAACCTATCGTGAGCAGTGGGAACGTTTGGGTGTGGGCGTTGAGGTGCCTATGCAATATTTTGTGAACCACCACGACCCTGAGGTGTGCAATATGACTGTGGATATAATGACTTCGGACGATAACTACGTTCCGAGCGAGATATGGAAGCAGAAGGAGGTGCACGTCGAGAGTGAGAGTGAAATTTTGGCTGCGGGCGTTCCCAAGGCGATTATGATTTACCGCTCGAAGATTGTCGATCGTATGATAAATGCCGAACTTGAGCGCCTTAGGAGCGGAAACCTCTCGGACGAGGAGGAGTCGGAGTGCGCAATGCTTATCGCACGTCTGAATCAGGTAAAAAATGCTCTCTCGAAGCGAAGCGACAGATTGATATTGTAGTTCTGTTTAGCGTTTGCCGCGCCCGAAATAAAAAAGGGCAGGAGCCGGAGGCGTACACGCATCACTGCGCATACCGTGTGCAAACAGAAAATAAACAGAAAGATGTGTAAAACATAAAGATAAAAGAATTAGTTACCTTTATCCGGTCCTACCCGTAGCGTGAAAGGACAAAAACAGTGCCACGATTGGTCGCTGATTGAGGTGCGGGGGACTGAAAGAGATAGTAAATATGGCCGATTATAAAAATGTAAATATTCGCAACAAGCGTGCTACCTTCGATTATGAGATTTTGGAGGAGTATGTGGCTGGCGTGGTGTTGGTTGGTACGGAGATTAAGTCAATCCGTCTGGGCAAGGCCTCGCTGACGGATTGCTATTGCTACTTCGACCAGGGCGAGTTGTGGATTCGAGGCGTGAATATCGCCGAGTATGGCTGGGGTACGTGCAATAACCATGCTCCCAAGCGTGACCGTAAGTTGCTCTTGAATCGCAAGGAGCTAAATAAGTTGCAGCGTTCGTTGCAGGATAGAGGCCTGACGGTTGTGGGCTTGAGGATGTTCCTCAATGAGCGTGGCTTTGCCAAGATTGTTATCGGTCTGGCACGAGGTCGCAAGGCATACGATAAGCGCGAGTACCTGAAGGAGAACGATGCCAAGCGCGAGATGGATAAGGCGATGAAGCGATATAAATAACCACCTTGCAACACACCCGAATAGAATGAGAAACAAGATAAAAGCTGTATTTTTTGATATCGACGGTACGTTGGTGAGCTTTACGACGCACACCGTGCCCGACTCGGCACGTGAGGCCATAGCCCGTCTGCGTGAGCGTGGCATAAAGGTCTTTATCGCTACGGGGCGTCTGCTGCGTCATACCGATGTGGTGCGAGATATTGAGGTGGATGGATATATCACCGTCAATGGCAGCTATTGTCTTACTTCGTCGGGCGAGGTTATCTATGAGCAGGCTTTTCCGCGGCAGACCATCGAGCGAATATTTTCGTTTATGGAGCAGTATAGCTTCTCGATGGAGCTGATGACGCACGAGAATATCTTTGTTGAGGAGATTACGCCTGAGGTGCAGCGAGCCATCGATATGGTAAATATTATTCCAGCCATTGCCCCGTTGCGCGAGATTGCAGCCAAGCAGAAGGTTTTTCAGGTGTGTCCATATATCAGCCACGAGTTGGAGCAGCAGATTCTGCCCCAGCTGCCTGAGTGTGTCGGAAGCCGCTGGACGGAGCTGTTTATGGATGTCAATATGCGTGGTATTGACAAGGCTATTGCTGCACGCAAGGTTATGGAGTATTACGGCTTCACGATGGAGGAGTCGATGGCCTTCGGCGATGGTGGAAACGATGTGTCGCTTGTCAGGGAGGTTGCCTTGGGTGTTGCCATGGGTAATGCGTGTGATGCACTGAAGGAGGTTGCCGACCATATCACGACGGGAGTTGATGAGGATGGTATCAGCCACGCATTGGAGTATTTTGATTTGATATAACAAGATTATATGTCACTGATTTTATGTATTGAAACCGGTACAGATATCTGTTCGGTAGGTATCGCCCGCGATGGTGAGCTGGTGTCGTTGCGCGAGAGCGATGAGGGACGCGACCATGCCAAGAAGGTGGGCCTTTTTGTTGACGAGTTATTGCGCGAAACGGGTGTTATGCCCGATGAGCTGGATGCTGTGGCCGTAGGTATGGGTCCGGGCTCATATACAGGATTGCGTATCGGTGTTTCGTTTGCCAAGGGTTTGTGCTACGGATTGGGTATTCCGCTTGTTGCCGTAGGGTCGTTGGATGCGTTGGCCGAGGTTGCCATAGAGGATAATGAGGCAGGTATTTTGGACGTGGAGGATTGGGACAAGGTTGTGTTGTGCCCTATGGTCGATGCACGTCGTATGGAGGTATATACCCGTCTGTTTGATGCTGAGGGCAAGCCGTTGGGCGAGGTGTCGGCAGAGGTGGTTAATGAGGATACGTTTGCTGAGGTGCGCCGCGAGCGTCAGCTGATAATATTTGGTAATGGCGCTGCCAAGTGTCGTGAGGTGATGCCCGATGCCACATATATCAACATCACACCGTCGGCTCGAGGTCTGGCACGATTGGCACAGCAGCGTCTTTCGGCTGGTCAGACGGAGGATATAGCCTATTTCGAGCCATTCTACCTGAAAGATTTTATTGTTATCCCGTCAAAGAAAAAACTCCTGTAATGCGTTACGATTGTGCGAATATCCGTCGTCAGGATAGGGTGCTGGATGAGGCGCGGGCGCATGAGTTGCTGCTCTCGGGCGAGTATGGCGTTTTGTCGATGGTGACCGAGCTGGGCGGATATGGTGTACCGATAAATTATGCCGTCGTAGGAGATACGATATATCTGCATTGCGCTCCAGAGGGTAGAAAGTTGCAGGCGCTGAAACACGATTCGCGTGTGTCGTTCTGCGTTGTGGGGAGCAAGCGAATAGTCCCAGAGCAATTTACCACCGAGTATGAGTCGGTTGTGGCCTTCGGGCAGGCTCGTATTGTGGAGGACGATGATGAGCGCCGTAGGGCATTGCGTGCCATTGTCGAAAAATATGCCGCACAACATATTGAAGAGGGGCTGAAGGCAATCGAACGCTCGCTGCATCGTACGGCTGTTGTGGCTATCGAGGTGGATAGTTTTTCGGGAAAGACAAAACAGGTGTAGAATTAGCCGTTGTATGGGCGAGAGGTGTTGTTTACGTTCAAAGAGAGTAGGACGTAAAATCTTTTTCGCGAAAAGATGGTTGGTTTAGAAAATATTTATTATATTTATATCGTTAAACTTTAATTTTCAATATTATGAAGAAGTATTTAGCAGAGATGATCGGAACTATGGTTCTGGTGTTGATGGGTTGCGGCACAGCCGTGAGTTTGAGTTGTGGTGTTGATACCGCATCAGTGGTTGGTACGGCTTTGGCATTCGGTTTGGCTGTTGTTGGCATGGCTTATACCATAGGTGGTATCTCAGGTTGCCACATCAATCCCGCTATTACATTGGGCGTTTGGCTCTCAAAGCGTATGAGCGGTAAGGATGCTGCTATGTATATGCTCTTTCAGGTGATTGGTGCCTTCATCGGCGCTGGTATCTTGATGGCTTTGGCTCCCGAGTCAGGTCTGGGTGCTAATGCAGTTCAGAGCGGTATTTGCGTAGGTGGTGCTGTTGCTGCCGAGGTGGTGTTTACCTTTATATTTGTATTGGTTGTACTGGGTACAACCGACGCTGAGAAGGGCGCAGGCAACTTGGCTGGCTTGGCAATCGGTTTGACATTGGTGCTTGTTCACCTTGTATGTATCCACTACACAGGTACATCTGTTAACCCTGCACGCTCTATCGGTCCCGCAGTATTGGCTGGAGGTCAGGCTTTGGCTGATTTGTGGATTTTCGTTGTAGCTCCTTTTGTTGGTGCAGCTTTGGCGGCAGGTGCATGGAAGGTGCTTGCTTGCAACTGCTCATGCGAGAAGTAGTAAATGCAACTTAAATAAAAAGCTGTCTAACATTTGAGCTAGACAGCTTTTTTTATATCTCCACCTCTCGGCCCATTGCCCATACACCTTGAATTTCGAGCTCTTTATTCATGATGACGATGTCGGCATCCTTGCCAGCTTCGAGCGAGCCTTTGCGGTCGTAAATGCCCATTATGCGTGCGGGAGTCTCCGATGCCATGCGTACTGCATCCTCAAGAGGAATCTCGGCCTGCTGTACCATCGTGCGTATCAGACGGTCCATTGTGGCGATACTGCCTGCGAGAGCCGAGCGGTCGGATAGCTTGCACACCCCATCCTCGATTATGGTTCTGGGGTCAAATAGAGTCTTGCTGTCGCTTGCCGTGCATCCCATCGCATCGGTAATAAGACAAGTGCGCTCTACTCCTTTGATTTTGTGTACCAAGCGAAGTATTGCCGGGGGAACGTGTATTCCGTCAGCCACTAACTCCACGCTCATGTTGTCCATCAGGTATATGCTCTCGATTGTACCCTCGTACTTAAATTCGCGTTTTTTGTGTACGCCGGTCATCGCATTGTAGAAGTGTGTTGCATGCGAGTAGCCAGCCTCATAAGCAGCCTTAACCTCGTTGTAGCCAGCCGAAGTATGCGCAATGGCGGCCAAAATACCCTTGGATGATAGGTAGTGGCCGAGTTCAATAGCACCTTCCAGCTCAGGGGCTGTGTCCCAGCGCTTTATGCACGATGTGTTTTCAATGATGTATCGGTACTCCGTAGGGTCGGGGGTGCGGATATATTCGGGAATCTGTCCACCCGCCATAGCCATGTTGAAATATGGGCCTTCGAGATGCAAACCCATGATTGGGCTCTCAGGCTCGGCCATGAGCTTTTCGGTCGTGGCTGCCGCCTTGATAATCATGTTAGTAGATGCAGCGGCAAGGGTGGGGTAGATGGCTGTTGTGCCGTGACGCATGTGAGTCGCTATTGCCACGCGAAAAGCCTCCTCGCTACCCTCCATGAAGTCGTGACCGCCACCGCCATGCACGTGGGTATCGATGCCTCCTGGAATAATGTATGCGCCTTTGGCATCAATTTCTTTATCATAGGTAATGTTTGGCGAGCCCGTGCCTATATCAATGATTTTGTTTCCTTCAAAAAATATCCATCCATTGGTAGTCCAACCTTGCGGAGTGAGTATTTGACCGTTTGTAATGATTGTTAGCATGTTATGAGTTTAGGAGTAGTTTAATAATGTAAAGATATTAATTTTTTTTGAAAAATATTTGCACAGATGAAAAAAACTCCATATATTTGCACTCGCTTTAAGATACGAAGCATATACGATGGTGCCATAGCTCAGTTGGTAGAGCAAAGGACTGA
>CAYLRH010000004.1:0-13945 GCA_964385905.1 uncultured Alistipes sp. | reverse complement strand
CCCAAGGAGATGACTGCTGCAGGTTATGCTGACCTTGCGGCAAAGATTCCTGCTGGTGCAGAGTGGATTATTGCCGACTTCGTAGGCTCGGAGCCTATTCACGATGAGGCTTGGCACATCTCGCAGGACAACCTCAAGGCGTCGCTTGCTGACCCTGAGGGTGTTGCGGCATTGCGTCCCGAGGCTATTGCTCCGTTTGTGGAGGGCTTGATGTTGAGCGGTTTTGCTATGCAGGCAGCGCGTTCGAGCCGTCCTGCATCGTGTACAGACCACCTGTTCAGCCACTTGTGGAATATGCGCGATCACAAACACAATGGCGTTACTCCTTCGCACGGTTTTCAGGTGAGTGTCGGTACGCTTATGATGTGTGCGATGTTCGATGAGATGTATAAGACCGATTTCACGAAACTCGATGTAGATGCTTGCGTTGCTAACTGGAAGAGCCTGGATGTGATACGTGCCGAGGCTGAGGCTTTGTTTGCCGGTGAGGCATTTGCCGAGTTGGGTGTTACGGAGGTTACGGCTAAGTATGACGACCACAATGAGGTGCGTCGCCAGATGCAGCTGTTGAAGGATAATTGGCTCGATTTGAAGGCTAAGTTGCAGGCGCAGTGTTATACTTTTGATGAGATGTATAAATGCCTGTCTATCGTAGGTGCGCCTACGAAGCCTGAGGATGTGGGTATCTCGAAACAGCAGATGCTTGCCGATGTTCCCTTTGTACGTCACATCCGCCGTCGTTACAATATGATGGATTTGGGTCTACGTGCTGGCACGCTCGACACGTGGGTTAACGGCGTCTTTGGTAAAGGCGGAGTCTGGGAGATAAAATAACTATTGTTATACAATTCTTTAATAAAAAAAGGCTGTCTTTTGGGACAGCCTTTTATTACATCGTATAATCCTCAATATTTCTAAATCCTAATAGTAGGTCGCGGGCGGCCATTCGGCGTTTACCTGCAACTTGCAGCTCGTGAATCGCAATCCAGCCATCTGCGCAAGCCACATCAAGACTACCCTTTCCGTCTGTGCGGATTGTACCCGCTGGCTCGTTATGTTCTTTGGGGTTGAATGTGGCGTGGAAAATCTTTGCAGAACCCTTCTCCTCCCCCGCGAGATACATCGCGCTCCACGCTGCGGGATATGGCGAAAGACCACGTACAAAATTAACAATACGCTCGCCATCCCACGACCAGTCAATGCGACAATCCTCCTTGAAAATCTTTGGTGCGGGGCGGAGTGTAGCCTCATCGATGTGCATCTGCTCGATAGGAGTATAATCCTGAGCAGCAATATGTTCAACCGTATCAACTACAAGGTCGCATCCAGCAGTCATCAGCTTGTCGTACATCGTGCCGATATTATCTTCGGGCAGGATTGGCATACGGTGTTGCCCTATTATCGCTCCCTTGTCAATCTCATGATTAAGCAGGAAGGTTGTGATTCCCGTCTCCTTCTCGCCGTTGATAATTGCCCAGTTGATTGGTGCCGCACCGCGATATTGTGGCAACAAAGATGCGTGCAGGTTAAACGTGCCGTACTTAGGCATAGACCATATAATCTCAGGCAACATACGGAATGCAATGACAATACCCAGGTCGGGCTTTAGAGCCTGCATGGCCTCCACAAATTCGGGGTCACGCAACTTCTCGGGTTGCAGGATAGGTAGTCCTAATTCGCGTGCTGCAACCTTAACATCGCTCTCATGTATCTTTTGTCCACGACCTGCGGGTTTGTCGGGCGTGGTGACAACGGCTACAATATTATACCCCTCCTCTACTAAGCGACGAAGTGATGCTACTGCAAATTCGGGCGTACCCATAAATACTATGCGTAAATCTTTACCTTTCATTTTAAGCCTTCTTTAGTTTTTTACGACGACCAATTCGACCAGCAATATCACTAATCTTACGCCAGAATGCCGACGATGTGATTTTGTGCTTGATTGGCAGCCAATAAGGTGCAATTCTCTCCTCAGCCTGCTTGAATTTACCGTAATACCAGTCGGTGTCGAGCAACGACGAGTCGTTGGTGGCTTTTATGAGTAGATAGATAGCTACGGGCGTAAGTACAATTGTGGATATCCACATACCCATAAATGCACTCCATGTACCCTCTTTTGCGGCCTTCTCGCCCGATATACTGATGATGTAATATATCACAAAGAAAAATACCGAGATTACAATCGGAGTACCTAATCCTCCCTTGCGAATGATGGCTCCGAGTGGCGCACCAATCAGGAAGAAGATGATAACCGACACGGGAAGAGCCAGCTTACGATGCCAGTCGTTCTTACTCTTATATAGCTGAGTGAGAGAGTCTTTTGTCAGAGTCTCGTCAAAAGCAAAGGCATTACGAGAGTTTAACGCTTCGGAGCGTGCTGTGTTCCAGATGTCGTTACGTTTGCGTACAGGTAGCTTCGCAATGGAGTCTAACACCATAATGTCGTTATATGCCACTCGGCTTAACTCTAACGAGTCGGTCGCACTCATGATGGCGGCATCCTTCTTGAAGATGTTGTCGCGCATAAGCGGGTCGTATGAGTTGGCGGTAGACTCGGTTACAACTCGGCCGAGGGAGTCGATGTCGCGCTGCAATTCAGTGATATTCTTGGTCTGAGACCCATTAATCATTTCGTTGTTGTCGTTGCGTTGGAAATCGAAGCCCTCCATGGCGATAGATATATCCTGTACGTCGAATTTGTCGTGTCGAAGAACATTATCTGTGTACCACTTCGTGTTGCGTGTGTGCTGGTAATTATCACCATTGTAGAGCGTTACAAGAAGGAACTTCTTATCGTCAGATAGGCGAATGAAACCGCTCTCGGCGATAGTCGTGGTCATATTTCCGGCCAATGAACGGTTGTCGTAAATAAGGACATTGTCCAATCGTCCCGTAGTCGGGTCTTGTTTCTCGACACGAATACTCATATTGTCAATGCCGTTGAAGAATAATCCATCCTGAAACTCCAAAACCTGCTTCTGACGGCGGATATCTATGATGATGCTATTCATCTTTTTGTTGGCGTAAGGAACGAGATTGTTTACCAAGAAGAAACTACCCACAGACATCAATCCGACAACCACGATTAGCGGTTTCATGATACGCATCAATGACATACCTGCCGACTTCATAGCCTGCAACTCAAAGTTCTCTCCCAGATTACCCATGGTCATGATGGCTGCCAAAAGCATTGCCAAAGGCATACCGAGCGGAATAAGATTGATGGTGGCATAGAATAGAAGCTCGATGATGACATCAGCCCCAAGACCTTTTCCGGTAAGCTCGTCAATATAACGCCACAAGAAATTCATCATCAACACGAAGGTGATGATGAAAAAGGTCATAATCAACGGACCTAAATACGATTTTAGAACTAACTTATGTATTGTTTTTATTCGCATTCGATAGTTTTTTGCTTCGCAAAGATAGCAGTTTTACGGCAATAAGTGCTATGGTGAGTATAAATATTATGCATGTTCCGGGTGGAATTTCCCAATTATAGCTAACAATAAGCCCGCCAACGCTTCCCACAACAGCTATAATGGCTGCCAGCAGTGTTATCTTGGCATATGACTTTGTGATGGTATTGGCTGTTACTGCGGGGATAGTAAAGAGCGAGAGTAGAAGTACTATACCCATGATTCGTATGGCCAATACGATGGTTATTGCAACGATGATTGTGAGTAGGTATGAGGCGATGCGTGAGGCTATACCCTGACTTGTAGAAAAATCGCGGTCAAAAGCCAAATACATCACAGGTCGCCACCATAATATAGTACCTACGACACAAAATAAGGTAAATATGCCTAATGTGGTGATATCTTGCGATGTAACTGTTATTATGCTGCCGAACATATAGCTTGCTAAATCGCCCGACGTGTAACCCGGAGTAAGGCTCATGAACAGCGCTCCGATGGCCATGCCTATTGACCATATAATGCCAATCGCCGAGTCTTCACGAATCTTACCTTTATCGCTTGCCCACTCGATGCCCATAGCCGAAAGGATGGCAAAAATCATAGCTCCTCCGATAGGATTCACCCCCGCGTACAACGCTATGCCTAGACCTCCAAATGATGCGTGTGTGATTCCTCCGCACAAAAATACCATGCGGCGAGCAACGATGTATGTGCCGACAATACCACACGTTATTCCAGCAAAAATGGCTGCAAGTAAGGCGTTGGCCAAGTATTGATATTCAAATATGTCGTAGAAAAACTCCATTTTACACAATAAACGTGCGCAAATTTACTTTAATTATCGGATTACGTCAAAACTTTTTTTCGATTCCGACAAGTTTTTATAACTTCGCATGATAAATTCGATTAAATTTTCGATTATGAAACGTCGAGTAAGTTTCCATACGTTGGGCTGTAAGCTCAATTTTTCAGAGAGTTCTACCCTCGCTCGCCAATTTGAGGAGGGCGGTTTCGAGCGCGTTGGCGTAAACGAAGAGGCTGATATTTGTGTCATCAATAGCTGCTCTGTAACGGAGCATGCCGATAAAAAATGCCGTAATATTATCCGTAAATTACATCGTCGTAATCCTTCGGCTATAATTGCCGTGACGGGTTGTTATGCGCAGCTTAAACCACATGAGATTGCGGCTATTGATGGCGTGGATATTGTGTTGAGTAATAACGATAAAGAAGATTTATATAAACGAGTAGTTGAGATTAGTTCGCGAGGTCAGGCGCAAGTTTATAGTTGTGATTGCGAGCAGATAACGCGCTTCTTTGCAGCCTTCTCTACGGGTGACCGTACACGCTCTTTTTTGAAGGTGCAGGATGGCTGTGATTATAAGTGTGCCTATTGTACTATCCACTATGCTCGAGGCTCAAGCCGTAATATGCCGATTGCCGATCTTGTGGCTGAGGCTGAGAAGGTGGCTGCATCGGGCTTGAAGGAGATTGTAATTACGGGTGTGAACACGGGTGATTTTGGTCGTACGACGGGTGAGAAGTTTATCGATTTGTTGCGTGCCTTGAATGAGGTGGAGGGTATCGAGCGCTATCGCATATCGTCTATTGAGCCAAATCTTATAACTGACGAAATAATAGAGTTTTGTGCCGCGTCACCTAAATTTCAACATCACTTCCATATTCCACTCCAGAGTGGCTCGGACCGTATACTCGGATTGATGCGTCGTCGCTACACTTTGGCCAAGTTTGCTGACCGTATTGAGAAGATACGTTCATTGATGCCCGATGCATTTATTGGCATTGATGTGATTACAGGATTTCCGGGCGAAACAGAGGAGAATTTTCAAGAAACATACGACCTGCTGGCTCGTCTGAAACCGTCATTTCTGCATATTTTCCCGTTCTCGGAGCGTCCCGGAACGCCTGCTGTCGATATGCCCAATAAGGTCCCGTCATATATTTCCACACAAAGAGTTTCGCGACTGGAGGAGTTGAGCGATAGGTTGCATTATGATTTTTGCGCACAAGGTGTTGGTACAGAGATGGATGTGCTGTTTGAGAGTACCATGCGAGGAGGCATGATGTATGGTTATACGGGCAATTATATTCGCATCAAGGCGCCTTATCGTCGCGATTTGATTAATCGTATCAGCCGCGTGAGGCTGACCTCGATTGACGAAGATTGCGATGTTATGGCTGAAATTTTGGAATAATTTAGGTTGAAGAGGCTTAAAAACTCGTTTCGATAAAATTTTATTGCTATATTTGCATAATTAGCATAAGTGGTATTGGTTATGACTGGTATTCGCAAAAGAATCACGATAGGTTTTTTGAGTATCATAGTGCTACTCTTCTTCTCGGGATTGGTCTCTCTGTTTGAGCTCAATCACATGAGTGCCGATATTGATGTAATTCTGGCAAGCAATCGAAAAAGTATAGCTATCTCGGAGGGTGTCCTTGATGCCATTCGGGCCAACGATCGTGCGGTGATACGATATGCCGTATTATGCGATACGGTATATGCCGACTCATGTCGTGCCCGTTATGTGGAGTTTAAGGAGCAAATAGCACAGGCTCGGCGTGAAACATCTTCCTCAGCATCAGCGTTATTCGATTCGCTGGATATGTCGGCAGAGCGTTTGGATGGTGTTGTGGAGCAGTTGTGTAAGAGCCGAATGGTTGAGAATAGTCTGCTGCCCGACTCGTTATGGGGTGGTGGCGGATCGTATGACGGAAGCAGATGGTATGATAATGAGTATCTGCCTGTTTATAATGCCGCAAGTGACCAAATCATGCAGATGCTGTCGTATGCCCAAAGTTCGCTCACTCCTCGTGCCGAGCGCCTGAGCCGCAATGCCTATCGAGCTGTTACACCTGTGTTTATATCATTGGTGGTTATGATTGTGATTCTGCTCATGTTCTACTACTTCATTATGATATATGCCGTTAAGCCAATTGTTCAGATGAATAAGAGTCTGAGCGATTGGATGCGATATAAGTTGCCTTTTATGGTTAAGACCGAGTGTCGTGATGAGCTTGAGGAGTTACGGGGCAAAATCGAGTCGGTTACTAATAACACCAAGATGACCAAATAGTTATGCGATTTAGTGTTGTGATAAGATATATTGGCATGGTGCTGCTTGTTTTGGCGGCATTTATGCTGGTGTCGGCAGGCATATCTTATCTCAATAATGTAGATTCGTCATACTCGCCCCTTGTCATGTCGTCATTGTTGACGCTGTTGATTGGCTGCTTCCCCCTGATTTTTGTGCCGCGTACTGACCGTATATCACAGAAAGAGGGTTATTGTATCGTTGTGGGTGCATGGGTGGTTGCGAGTGTTGTGGGTATGTTTCCATACCTTATGTGGGGCGGAGAGTTCTCGCCAATAAATGCTTGGTTTGAGAGCGTGTCGGGATTTACCACAACGGGAGCATCTATTCTGAATGACATCGAAGCGCTACCCCGTGGTCTGCAATTCTGGCGTATTGCGACGAGCTGGATTGGAGGTATCGGTGTAGTTATGTTTGCATTGGTTATCATGCCCTCGATTGGAAAGAGTAAGATGATGCTCTCAAATTTTGAGTTGTCGTCATTGGCAAAAGATAATTTCAACCTTTACCGGACACCAACCGTTGTGCGTATCGTATTGTCGGTGTATGTTGGCATGACGGTGGTTACTGCCCTACTGCTTAAGTTGTGTGGCATGACGTGGTTTGATTCGGTGTGTCATGCTATGTCGGCCTGCGGCACGTGTGGATTCAGTACAAAAAACTTGAGTATTGCATGGTTTGACTCGGTGTGGGTGGAGATGGTGCTTATGGCTGCTATGGTCTTGTCGGGTATCCATTTCGGATTGATATTCGCAACGCTTACACGGCAGAAAAACAATATTTTCAGCTCGGAGATAACCAAGACCTACTTCTCGGTCATAGGTGTGGCAGCATTGCTTATTGCTGTGAACTTGTGGGTGTCGGATATATACCCTACTATCTTCGAGTCGGTTAGACGGGCTCTGTTTCATACTGTATCGCTAATAACCACTACGGGTTTTGCTACGGCTGATTGTAATACATGGACATCGTTTGCAATCTTGATTTTGATATTCTGCTCGATAGTGTGTGCTTGTGCTGGCTCTACGTCGGGTGGTTTGAAAATGGATCGCCTGTTGTTGGCTGTAAAGATGTTACGCAATCGCCTCAGTTCGCAGCAGCATCCGAGTGCTATCATCCGTACAAAAGTGGATGGCGCACCACAAGATAAGGAGATGCTCAACGGTGTGATGGTGTTTATTGTAGCCTACATGATTCTGATATTGATAGGAGTCTTTGTCAATACCCTTTTTGGAGCCGATATGATGACTGGATTCTCATCGTCGGTTGCGTGTGTTAGTAATGTGGGCCCCGGTTTTGGCGAGGTGGGAACAATGAATAACTATTCATTAATGCCCTCTATAACTAAGTTTAATTTGACGATGCTGATGTTGTTCGGTCGTCTTGAGATATTTGGATTGATGC
Source organism: uncultured Alistipes sp. (assembly GCA_964385905.1). Lineage (GTDB taxonomy): Bacteria > Bacteroidota > Bacteroidia > Bacteroidales > Rikenellaceae > Alistipes. The sequence continues at coordinate 6,003 of CAYLRH010000004.1, read as the reverse complement.
AACTTTTCTTTATAAGATGGTGGAGATGATGATAAAGAGTAAACTAATCGTGTCAAGCCTGTTGCTTGCCGTCTTGAGTGTTACAGCGGTACAAGCACAGGATGTTACGGCGCGAATACCCGAACTTGCAACAAATGAGAACTATATGTCGCTTGTGCGTAGCGATGCTCGCTTACGAATCAAGACCGATTCGCTGATGAGTGTGGTGCGTCAGTTGCGCGGTGAATTGAATCGTAATGCCGAGGAGCGCGATTCGCTTGCACAGCTACGCTCAGACTCTATTGCAGTGATTTTGACCGATGCCGAGTCTGCAATATATGCAATGCGTTCGCAGAAGATAAAACTTATCGACCAGATTAATGCCATCGAGCAAGAGCATGTCCTTGCGTCGTTAGGAAATATCGGTGAGGCGCAAGGCGCAGCATCTTCTGGGTCAATATTTGCTAATGGTTATTTCCGTAAAAGTGTTGATCCTGACGACTTCAAGATGCTTGTTGCGTTACACGGCAAGGAGGCTACTGCTAATAACCATGCGCAGGCGTATGTGAAAAATTATACCCGCATCAAGGGGTTGTATGATAAGTATGTTCAGGCGCAAACCGAGGCTGAGGCGGAAAACATCTATACAGAGTTGTCAACGGTTGTCGATGAAAATATGGTGCTGGAGCGTCAGTTGACCAACCTTTGGGGCGAGATATACGATCAGAAGAGTTATGTGTACTCGTATTTCCTTGAGAAAGAGGGGCGCGAGGATATATTGGAGATAACGGAGAATATGATGGCTGAGGCCCGTCAGGAGAAGTTGCTCTCTATTGAGAATTGCGTGTCGGAGTCGTTGGCCGATTACCGTTTGCAGAAGCCTATCGTTCTTAATTATGAGGTTTATGTGGCTAAGTTATTGAACCTTACGTCGGCTATTGATTCTTTGTCTAATGCTTCGCGAGCTGTACGACAAATTGATTATCGTCTGCCGAAGATTGATATTGAGCGTCGTTCGTTTGTGGATTATCAGGCTATTGAGTTTAGCCAGCGAAGCCCGTATAATTCATCGAATCCTATTCCTGACTGTATAGTCTATGAGTATGGTACGATATATCGTATTTTATTGGGAACGTTTAAGTATAAGCAGGCTGTGTCGATATTCCGCAATGCTTCACCGTTGTGTGTGGAGACTTTGGAGGATGGCCGTTTCAGCTACTATGCTGGCGGTTTCCATTCGCGTGCCGAAGCGGAGAAGGCTGTCGAGGTGATGAAGAAGAAGGGATTCCGTAATCCTCAGATTGTTGAGTGGTGTGACGGATATAAAACAAATATCTCGGAGGTGGGAGAATCGGTGTCGTTCCGTTTGGTTGTAACGGGAGCTGCATTGGATGATACGGCTCGTGAGATTATAGCCGAAATGGCACCTGACTGTCAGCTGTCGCGTCTGTCGGAAGATAGTTTCGTTGTAGGTATGTTTGCCAGCCGAGCTATGGCTGATCGCGTGGCTCAGGCTGTCGGTAAGTGTGATTCTGCGTTAGTGCTTGAGATTGAGGAGATCAGGCCTGAAGAGGATGAGGAGGAGTAGATGTTAAACCAATAAATATTGTGACTATGGGACTTATTGCGTTTCTTGTCTTGTTGGGGGCGTTTTTTCTTGTGGCGGAACTTATCTTTCTGCCTGGATTGACTTTTGGCCTTGTGCTGTCGTTGCTCGGTTATGGTGCTGCCATATATGTGGGATTTGCACGTTTCGGTTTTGTCGGGGGCGTTGTGACGATTGTCGTTTCGCTGGCTATTTCGTTGTTGGTTACAGTCATCTCGTTGCGTGCCAAGACATGGCAGCGATTGGCACTAAAAGATAAGGTCGATAGTCAAAGCATGGATACCCCATCATGCAGTGTTAAGGTAGGTGCCCGAGGTTGCTGTGTATCGCGTCTTTCGCCTATGGGCAAGGTGAATATCGATGGTAAGGTGTATGAGGCGAAGTCTGTGGACTCATATATTGACCAGCGTACGGAGGTTGAGGTTGTTGGCTTCGAGAACTTTACGGTGATAGTTAAGCGAGTTGAAGCATAATTATATATAACAAGATATAAAACTCTAAAAATTATACTATTATGACAGAATTTCAGATTGGGTTTATAGCACTTGTCGGCGTGCTTGTGCTTATAGCTATTTGGATCATATTCTATGTTATTCCCGTAGGATTGTGGTTCTCGGCGTTGGTGTCGGGTGTGAAGATTAATCTCTTGCAGCTCTTCCTTATGCGTTGGCGTCGTGTGCCTCCTGGGGTTATTGTGTCGTCAATGATTGAGGGTACAAAGGCGGGTTTGCGTCTTGATGCCAATGAGCTTGAGGCTCACTATCTGGCTGGCGGTAACGTAACCAATGTTGTACACGCTCTGGTGTCAGCACAGAAGGCAAATATCAACCTCGATTTCAAGATGGCTACCGCTATCGATTTGGCGGGTCGTGATGTGTTTGAGGCGGTGCAGATGTCGGTAAATCCCAAGGTTATCAACACCCCTCCCGTTGCAGCTGTGGCCAAAGATGGTATTCAGCTTATTGCGAAGGCTCGCGTGACTGTGCGCGCTAACATCAAACAGTTGGTAGGTGGTGCTGGCGAGGAGACCGTGTTGGCTCGTGTTGGTGAGGGTATCGTATCTTCTATCGGTTCGGCTGTTTCGCATAAGGTTGTATTGGAGAATCCCGATTCTATCTCGCGTGTAGTGCTGGATAAGGGTTTGGATGCAGGTACAGCCTTCGAGATTCTCTCTATTGATATTGCGGACATTGACGTGGGTAAGAATATCGGAGCGCAGTTGCAGATGGATCAGGCTGATGCCGACAAGAATATTGCACAGGCAAAGGCCGAGGAGCGTCGCGCTATGGCAGTTGCGTTGGAGCAGGAGAATCGAGCTAAGGCTCAGGAGGCACGTGCAAAGGTTATTCTTGCCGAGGCTGAGGTGCCGTTGGCTATGGCCGAGGCATTCCGTAACGGAAACTTGGGTATTATGGATTATTATAAGATGAAGAATATCATGGCCGATACGCAGATGCGTGACGCTATCTCAAAGAGTGATAAGAAATAATACCTCGATTATGTAACACATGGGCTGTCTTAACCGTTGGTTAGGCAGCCTTTTTTATTGTGGAGTTGGCGATTCACCCCCGATATATGGTATTTCACCCGCTCGTGTTGGTATAATTGTGTAAAAATGTTATCTTTGCTAATGGAACCTAAAATTATTATTGTATGATAAGAAAACTAACTTTGTTAATTGCGTTGTGCATGTTGAGCTTCGGCTCGGCATTTGCGCAAACGGTCGATCGTATTGAGCCACTCTTTTGGTGGACGGGAATGAAAAATCCGGAGTTGCAGCTTATGGTGTATGGCGAGAATATTGCCAATTATCGTCCTTCGATTTCACACGAGGGTGTGGTGCTTAAGAGCTGTATTACGCTTGAGAGCCCTAACTACATGCTCATCTATCTTGATATCTCGAAGGCTGCCCCCGGTAAGTTTGATATCACATTTGTTGATGGTAAGAAGAAGTTTATCTATCCCTATGAGCTGAAGCAGCGTAAGGATTCTACTGATGATATTCAGGGTTATGACTCTTCGGATGTGTTGTATTTGGTGATGCCCGACCGCTTTGCCAATGGTGACCCCTCGAATGACCAGATTGAGATGGGAGCTGAGTATCAGGTTGACCGCTCGAAGTTCATGGCACGCCACGGAGGTGACTTGAAGGGTATCGAGGATCATTTGGATTATCTTGTAGATTTGGGTGTTACAGCTATCTGGTTGAACCCCGTGCTTGAGAACGATGCTCGTGGTGGCTCATATCACGGTTACTTCTCAACCAATATGTATCAGGTTGACCGCCGCTTGGGTGGTAACGAGGATTATTGCCGTTTGATTGAGAAGGCTCATGAGAAGGGCTTGCGCGTGGTGATGGATATTATCTTTAACCACATCGGCGGCAACCATCCTTGGGTGTTGGATCCTCCTGCAAAGGATTGGATTAACGAGAGCCCCTCGCGTCGTGGTAATCACCAGAAGTCTATTTTCTATGATAACTACGCTTCGAAGTATGATTCTGATGTGATGAAGTATTCAGGTTTCCAGGTAGATATCAATCAGGCAAATCCCCACATTGCACGTTATTTGATTCAGAATACTATTTGGTGGATTGAGTATGCGCGTATCGATGCTATTCGTCAGGACACCTATCCTTACGCCGATTACGATATGATGCGTCAGTGGAATCTGGATGTTATGGCTGAGTATCCTCAGTTCAATATCGTAGGTGAGGTTTGGACCGAGCATGCAGTTGGAACATCATGGTGGCAGAAGGATAGCCCGCTAAATAAGAATAATACATACCTCAAGTCTGTTATGGACTTTGCGTTGATGGGTATGGCAAGTGATGTATTCAATGATAAGTCGGAGAATGGAAGCCTGGGACGCATCTACGACCACTTGGGATATGACTTTGTTTATGCCGACGTTAAGAACTTGTTGCGTTTCTTGGAGAACCACGATACCAGCCGTTTCTTGCGTACAGCACCTGAGAATCTTGATGCATTCAAGCAGGGTACAGCATTCTTGCTTACAATTACGGGTACTCCGCAGGTTTATTATGGCTATGAGTTGCTGATGAATGGCTCGACAAGCAGCCCTGGTGGCGATGGTAATGTCCGTTTGGATGTTCCTGGTGGCTGGCCCGGAGATACTCAGAACTGGTTTACAGCTGAGGGCCGTTCGGAGATGCAGAATGAGGCGTGGAACTACATGAGCGCTCTGCTCCACTGGCGTCAGGGCAACAAGGTTATCTCTGATGGCGAGATGAAGCATTTTGTTCCGCAGAATGGTGTTTATGTGTATGAGCGTTATTTGGGCGACAAGAACGTGATGGTATTCATCAACGGAGCCAATAAGGAGGTTACAATTAAGTTGGATCGCTATGCTGAGTCTATCAAGGGCCAGAGCTATGGCGTTGATGTTGTAACAAAGCGTAATGTACAGATGGGTGAGGAGCTAAAGATGGCTCCCAAGGAGGTGCTTGTTCTTGATATGAAGAAGTAGAGCAATCTACCCTACTCACACTACCCCAAAGGTGTCGAAAACCACTTTTGGGGTATTTTTTTTGAGTTTGAATAATAAATATTCAACTAAAACGTTTGCTATTTGGTGCGATTTATCATCTGCGAGCGAAATAATTGTCAGTTAATTGCTGAAAATCGCAGGTTTTTTGGTATATTTGCCGATATTTTGTGAACGAATTTAGATAGAAGAAATATATGAAGACTCTTTTTCGAGGTATTATCTCTGTTGTGATGGGCGCAATTGTTTGCACATCAATGTTTTCGTCATGTACGGAGAATGAGGATTATAGCTTGGTGTTTGACCTGCCGGGCCAGATTGTTACCGAGTTTGGTGCTACGATCGTAGTTCCGTTTAGTTCGCGTAATATTGCAAGTGTTACCGTTTCATCTATACCCGACGGGTGGACTGTCGAGAAGGTTGATATGGTGGCGCGAACACTTACAATTAAAGCTCCTTCGGCTTATACTGCCGATGATAGCGATGTTGAGGAGAATGGTTTGCTGAATCTACGTGGTTATACTCCCGCAGGTTCTGGTGTTACGGCATCGTCTTATTTGTCATTGCTGAATCAGCATGTCGATCTTTCGGACGAGTATTCTAATTGCTATGTTGTAACACAGAAAAATACCCGTTATACAATTGACCTCACACATAAGGGCGAAAGTGCAGAGACAATTATGCCTTATGGAGCTTATGTGGCATGGCAGAGCGCAGAGGATCTGATTAATTACAGTAGCTATGACGAGGCAACAGGTAAATTTACCTTCTTTGTTGGTAACGAGGAGATTAAGGATAGCAATGATAATGTGATTGATACCCGAGTTCCCGATGGCAATGCGTTGGTTATTGCATACGATTCGGAGGCAAATACGCTTTGGAGCTGGCATATATGGGTTACAGGCTCGGAT
>CAYLRH010000003.1:0-15195 GCA_964385905.1 uncultured Alistipes sp. | reverse complement strand
GTTATCCTCGACCAGAGTGAGTTCCCCGTAAAGGTTACAGCTTATACTCCCTGCTTCCGTCGTGAGGCCGGCTCGTATGGTAAGGATGTTCGAGGTCTAAACCGTCTGCACCAGTTCGATAAGGTGGAAATCGTGCAGTTGGCTCTGCCCGAGAAGTCATACGAGGCGTTGGATGGCATGGTGGCTCACGTGGAGTCTATCGTAGCATCGTTGGGCTTGCCGTATCGTATCCTGCGTCTGTGTGGTGGCGATATGTCGTTCACATCGGCGTTGACTTACGACTTTGAGGTATATTCTGCCGCTCAGCAGCGTTGGTTGGAGGTGTCATCGGTATCTAACTTCGAGTCATTCCAGGCTAATCGTCTGAAGTTGCGCTACCGCGACGATAACAAGAAGACGCAGTTGGCACACACTCTTAACGGCTCTTCGTTGGCTCTCCCGCGTATTGTGGCAGCGTTATTGGAGAACAATCAGTGTGAGGAGGGAATACGCATTCCTGAAGCATTGATACCCTATACAGGTTTTGATATTATCAAATAAAGATTTATATTTGCACAACATTAATTCTTAAAACAAACAAAATTATGGCTTACAAAATTTCAGATGCATGCGTAGCATGCGGTACTTGTATCGACGAGTGCCCCGTAGAGGCTATCTCAGCTGGCGACATCTATGTAATTGATCCCGACAAGTGTATTGACTGCGGTACTTGCGCAGGCGTTTGCCCCAGCGAGGCAATCTCAGCCGAGTAATCTTAGAGATAGAAAAAATGAAAGCGGATAGTCCAATCGGGCCATCCGCTTTTATTTTATATAAGTAAAAGTTACCTCCTTAACATCTCGTCCTTAAGACTGCCTACCAGCACTCTATACCGTCGTTTGAGGCAAACTCCTTGATATTACTCTTCTTGAATATGGGGTCTGTCCCCTGACGACGTTGGGCACGATAGTCGTCCAATAGCAACATCGCCTGACGTCCCAATAACGTAATTGCCACAAGGTTACATAACGTCATCAGAGCCATTGTGATGTCCGCCAGACTCCACACCGTTCTCAGGCTCATCATTGCACCTCCCATCACCATCGCACCAACGAGTAGTCTATACACATTTAGCACGACACGAGATTTTGTGATGAAGCGAACGTTCGCCTCGCCGTAGTAGTAATTACCGAAAATAGAACTGAAAGCAAAGAAGAATATTGCTATTGCAACAAATATTCTGCCCGAAGCACCTATCTCCATCGTCAACGCCTCCTGCGTGAGCTTGACACCATCCATCTCGCCGAGGCCTACGCCACTCATGAGGATGATAAATGCCGTCGAAGAGCATATTATAAGTGTGTCGGTAAATACTCCGAGAGTCTGAATCAGGCCCTGCTTTACGGGGTGCGATGTAGAGGCTGTGGCGGCAGCATTTGGTGCCGAACCCATACCCGCCTCATTGCTGAACAGGCCTCGCTTGATACCTTGTATTACGGCAGCGCCCATTCCACCACCTATAACCTGCTCCATGCCGAAGGCACTCTCAAAGATGAGAACAAACACGCTTGGCAGTTTGGTTATGTTGAGTACGACAACCGTAAAGGCCAAAATGATATATCCCACAGCCATGACGGGTACAACCACCGAACTAACCTTTGCTATGCGCTGAATACCACCGAAGATGATTATCAGCGTGGATACGGTGAGGGCGATACCCATGTAGAGATTGTCAATACCAAAGGCATTCTGGAAGGCCTCGCAGATGGTATTGCTCTGCACGGTATTGAATGCAAAGCCGAAGGTTACGATTGTAAGTATGCTGAACAGAATGGCCATGGGGCGGCACTTGAGCCCCTGCATGATGTAGTATGCCGGACCTCCGATAAAAGAGTCATCAGAGCGTTTTTTATAGAGCTGAGCCAATGTACTCTCCACAAAGGCGTTGGCGGCTCCCACCAAGGCTATTATCCACATCCAGAATACAGCTCCCGGACCTCCTACGGCTATTGCCGTTGCTACGCCTGCCAGATTTCCTGTACCGACGCGGCTTGCGAGCGATACGACAAATGCCTGAAATGGGGAGATGTGTTTCTTGCCGCTATCCAAATGGCGTTCATTGGCGTTTACAAGTTGGCGACACATCTCACCAATCATTCCAAACTGGGCGAATCGGCTGCGCAGGGTAAAATATACGGCACAACCTATTAGGGAAACTATCATCACATAGCTCCATAATATATCATTGGTTTGGTCGATAAGCGTCTGAATGAACTCCATGATAGCTGATTATCGTTTTTTAAGGTTAAGCATATTCATCACACCGTCGATGAAGGTCATCGGGTGTGTTGGGGCGCCGGGAAGCCACAAGTCAACATTGTAACGCTCCAAAAACTGTCGATTGACAGCCTTACTATCGGCATATAATCCTCCTGAGCAGGCCTCCGAGCCACATACAATGACAATCTTGGGGTCGGGAATCGAGTTGTAACATATATCCAGCGCCTCGGCCATATTGGCTGATATAGGACCTGTGATTACCACTCCGTCGGCATGACGGGGCGATGCAACAAACTCCACGCCATAACGGCCGAAATCGAAGTTAACATTGCCCGTAGCATTAAGCTCCATCTCTACCGAGGCGTCACCTCCGGCAGAGACTTGACGTAACTTCAATGCACGACCAAAAAGCTTGGGTATCTCGGCTCGTACATTCTCATGGTGGAAATCGACGCTCTCGTCGTTGGGCTTTACAACCAGCGCTTCGCGCGATGTAGAGCCAATCTTATAATCATTCGTAAAACGAATATTCTTCGGCGCTCGCAGTGCGCACTCGCCACAGAACAGACAGCGGCCCATATCCAATGAGAAGGGTGCGGTAGATATTGCTCCCGTGGGGCATATCTTTGCAGCGGCCTCGGCAGACGACATGTCGTCTGTTGCGGTCAATATGGGACGGCCACGAAACTCATCGGTGAGTGTCACCTCGTTGAGGTTGGGGATATACTGCCAACCGTGACTCTTGAGTACCTTTATCTTGGGGAATAACATAATCCTAACTTTTTGGGCGGTTACAGGTCGTGACCGCAGTATGACAGGTTGAAACTCTTATTGCAGATAGGGAAATCTGAGATGCCCTCTCCGCGAACAGCTATGGCCAATGCCAGCCAGTTGTGGAGGCTGGGGTCTTTCACCTTATATGAGGTGATTACGCCCTTGTTGTCGGTGATGGCCACGTGGCAAATCTCACCACGCCATCCCTCCACGAGTGAGAAGGCCAACGACTCTGCAACCAGTGGCGCATCATAGTCGGGGCGAGCAATATCCGATGGAGTATATGCTGCAAGCAGCTGCTCGATGTAGTCGGCCGACTGCAATACCTCGCGGCCACGTACCATCAGGCGTGCCATAACATCTCCCTGACGCTTTACTATGCTTTCGTGGGTAATCTCTTGTGTGTAGGCTGCGTAAGGGTGTGACGAGCGGATGTCGCGCTTCACGCCACTTGCTCGCGAAGCCATGCCCACTCCACCGATGCGTTGCATCTCTGCCTTGGGAACAATGCCACACTCCTCGAATCGTGACAACAGCGAGGGTGAGGTCTTAATATCTTCACGCACCTCGTTGTAACGGCGACGAATCTCCTTAACGTTTGTGCGAATCATCTCAATTTTCTCCGCAGTAAGGGGTTTGTTGCTACTACAGGGACGGATAAGGCCCTTGCCAAAACGGTTTCCGCACCAAGCCTGTGTGGTGTTGATTGTCATCGTACGCAGTGCCTCGCAAGCCACCTGACCGAGCTGATAGCCGACATCCATCGACAGGGCTCCCGTATCGGCAATATGCATTGCCATACGCTCCAACTCAAGTGCTACGGTGCGCTCTATATCAAGGCTCCTTGTGGCTCGTTTACCACACAACTTCTCTATTGAGGTGGCGTATGCCGTAGCGTGCGATACAGCGCTGTCGCCAGCGATACCCTCGGCAAGAAGTGTCTGGCGCAGACGGTTTACGTTCTTTACAAACTCATGCTCCACGCCACGATGCTGGTAACCCAAAGCAATCTCGAGGTGCAAAACATTCTCACCGTTACATACAAATCGGAATGCTCCCGGCTCGATAATACCCGCATGGATAGGTCCTACGTTCACCTCGTGCAACGACTCTCCCTCAATGGTGTAGAAGGGGTAGTTGTCCATTGTAGAGTTCTGGTTGCGACGATTGAATGGGAATCGCAGCGGCTTATTCCACGGCATAGAGTCGAACTCTACATTATACAGCTCCGATATTTCGCGCTCGAAGACATGCAGTGCCGGATGCAGAGCCGTAAGCGAGGGCAGAGCCACATCGTCGTAATAATCCATCGAGAAGGAGGTTATCATGACGCTATGTGCCGTATCATCGAGCAGCAATAGATAAAAGCGCAGACGATTACCATCGGGTGTGGCGAAGTAGTGGGCCACGTGATAGTTATCCTGCTTCAGGCGCTCCTTCAAGTCGTTGTATAACGCTGCATAGTCCACCTCTGGAATATCCTTCAGCGAGATGGAGCCTGCAAGATTATCTGTTATATAGTAGTTCATGACTTAGAATGTTACGATTTGGTTTATAATCTGCTTCAGCGGCTCGGGCTGCCACAGACCGAGTGCTATGGCCGCAATCAGCAGCGAAAGTGCGCTGTATGAGAGGCGGCGGTTTATATTTGAAAGGTGCAACTCATCCTGATTAGGCTGATAGCAGAGCTTGATAAAGCGCTGGCAAATCGAGTATATGACGATGCAGAGCAACAATACAATTACGGCCAACATCACCCAACTACCCGATGCAATGGTCTGCGAAAGAATCATCAGCTCCGAGATGAAGAGTGGTGATGGCGGGAATGCCAGCACTACGACCATGCCGCCCAAAAGCCCGATGGCGCCAACCTTGTTGATTTTTATATAATCACCGATACGGTTGATGCGGTAACCGTCGTATATCTGACGTACCACGGCAATCTGCAAGAAGAGGCTGCTCTTGATAAGCGTGTGGCAAACGACATGGAAGACGGCTGCCCATACGCCAAGTCCGCCTACGCCAAGTCCGATGGCCACGATTCCCATATTCTCGACGGTAGAGTACGAAAGGAAGCGTTTGTAGTTATTGGTGCGACGCAGGAATAGGGCACCAACCACGAGGCTCATCATACCAATGATTATCATCACATTCTGTACCCACTCGAATACGGCAGTGTGAACGAAGAGTCGATAGATGCGGAAGATTGCCAAAAAACCAGCATTTACCAATCCTGTCGAAATCAACGCCGAGGCGGGAGCGGGGGCTGCAAAGTTGGCATCTACGCCGATGGTGTAGAGCGGGAAAATCTCCATCTTACAGCTGTAACCCGTAAGTATAAGCAGGAATGCAGCCTTCAGGTAGAGAGGGTTGCCGTTGATGATAAGCTGCTGCAACTCATCGTAGTTAAGCGACGAATTGGAAGCTGCCGCATACAACAACAAAATACCCAAGTATGCAATGGCGATACCCGTAGAGCATACGAACAGATATTTCCATGTAGCCTCAAGGGTTTGTGCCGAGTGGCGGTGGTAGATAATACCTGCACCACACAACGTTGTGGTCTCAAGCAGAATCCACGTGATGGCGATATTGTTTGCGAAATATACACCCGTGATTGATGTAATAAGCAGCATCAACAGAGCAAAATATTTGCGATAGTTACCGATGGTATCATCTTTCAGGTACTCCTGCGAGTGAATCAAGACGAACGTTGCCACCACGGCCAATAGGAAATAGAAGAGTGTTCCGGCCTCATCGAACGTAAAGAAAACACCAGATGTGGTCTGATACTTCCCACATACAAGCAATGCTGCAAAGACAGTGTGTACGGCCATGTATAAGGCGCACAGTATATGTACTGCTCTGCGTGTACGAACCACGAATGCTCCGGCACCGATGGCGAGCCATATTATAAAGAATATATATATCATAGCCTTAGTCCTTTACGTGGGTTAATGAGTCACTATTGTCGGTGTGAATCTTGTCATCGACCTTGGCCATGAACATACTCAGCATAAGCACCGACATCAAGATATCGAGCATGATGGCCGCATTAATCAATATTGGCATCTCCACTCCGATAGCCATCGAGAAGAGAAATACACCGTTCTCAATAACAAGGAATCCTACCATGTGGGTGAAGATTCGTGAACGCAACACGATAAGTATCAATCCGCTCAGCAGAGCGTACAGCGCTACACCGAAGAAAATCATGTGTATCGACGAGTCGGCCACATAATATGTTGTGATGGCACTAACCACAAGAGCCATAAACGATAACATGAGCGAGTTAAACTGCGACTTTCCCGAACTGCTTACTCTATTAATCTTTGTCTTGCGGATTACTCGCATGAGGATGGCGGGGACAATCAAAGCCTTGAAAATGAGTGTTTCGAGGATGATGAACGATAGCTCACCCCAGTTCAGCGTATGCAGCCTGAGTAGTGCAATACCCAACAGCAACCAGCCCTGACACGCGATGATTGAGGCGTAGTTGCGGAAACGCTCAACCATAGATATGTATATGAGCGTTATGATGTATAATATAATTAGTGATAGAAGCATTGCCTTAAATGTTTATATCTAATTGTAGCAGGTAGCCCACGAAGAATATTAGAGCTGCCAATGCCGATATTGTTACTATGAAGGTGGTGTTGCGCACCAGTTTGTTGCGTGCCTGTGTTGACTCCACGATACCGATTGAGATACCCGTAAGCAGTATTGCCAACGGCACTGCGAACCACCAGTGGAAGCAGCATGTTGCAGCAATGGCGTTAGCGGCAATCATCGAGAAGCATGCCGTCTTCAGCCAGCCTGCAATGTGAATCATGCCCATGTCGATTCCGCTGTAATCAAGACACATCACCTCGTGAATCATCGTAAGCTCAAGGTGAGTGCGAGGGTCATCTACCGGCACGCGGCCCGACTCAACGAAGGTGATTGTGACGAACAGATAGGCCGTCAGGAACATGATAATTGTAAGATGCAGATTGAACGACTGCTCGTACTCGAATATCTCGGCAAACGATGTGTAGCCGCAGAACATAGCCAGCGTTGCAAAACCTATCATCAGAGCAGGCTCGATGAGCGCACCATACAACGCCTCACGTGCCGCTCCCATGCCTTCGAACGAACTGCCCGTATCCATCGCAGCGAGGATTATCGCTACACGAGATAGAGCCAATGTGTATGCGAAGCATATCACGTCACCCTCGAATGAGATAAGAGGGTAGAGGTCGGCAACGGGAATAAAGAGCAGCGCGACGATGGCAGCTCCGAGATATACTGCGGGAGCTATGCGGAAGAGGGCTGTCGTAGTAGTAGAATATACCGTACCTTTGCCAAGCAACACCTTTACGTTACGCAGGTGCTGAACAAATGGCAGACCCTTACGGCCAGAAAGCAGGGCGCGTGTGCGGTTTATCACTCCCGGGATGGCGATGGCTACGATAACCATCAGCAGTGTGTTAAATAAGATACCCATAGCTAAATAAGATTAAGGAGTGAAAGAACAAATATCGCAACAAGGAACAGCAATGCGAAGAGGATGTAGTGGTTGATTTTTCCCGTACGCAATGTCATGATTCGCTTGTTGATAATGCGTAATAACTCTACCCACCACTCGGCCAACAGACGGTCAATCTTATCCTTATGACGTACGTTGTAGTTGTGTTGTGTGGGGAATATCTCGCTCTTGCCTACCGTGCGACCCTCGACGGTATTCTGAGTAAGTGATGTCGCGATAGACTCCAAACCCTCGGCAAACGACTCGCCCGTATATTGCATTCTGATGTTGGGCGAGGTAAAACCACAACCCCACGTAGGACCTTGGGCTACGGTGCGGCTTTGCTGTGCGCGACGTTTGATTACATATAGCAGGGCAATCACAATTACGAGCAGAATGGCCGTGAGCGATATGCGTGAAAGGGTGGGTGATATGTAGCCTCCGATGTATGTCACATTAGCCCCTGTGAGCGACTCCACAACCGTCTCGATAATGCGTATTGCATATTGCGGGAAGAGTCCTATGGCGATTATTCCCGCAGCAGGGATTGCCATTGCTGCAATACGAAGGCTATCCACCTCCTCCGACTCGGCAACATGATGGTGGCGGGGCGAGCCGAGGAATACAGTGCTGTATAGTTTGGTGAAGGCTAAAACTACTATTCCGCCAATGAGAGCCAATGCCAACAGGCCACCCGCAGCATAGAGTGTGTTCACTCCATCGCGAACGCTGTTGAGCATACCGAGGTAAATCATGAACTCACCGATAAATCCGTTCAACGGTGGCAATGCGCAGATGGCTACGGTTGCAATCAAGAAAAGAATAGCCGTCACAGGCATATGTTTTGCCACGCCTCCGAAACGGTCGAGATGCGTTGTATGCATCTGCGAGTAGATGTTTCCAGCACCAAAGAAGAGCAACGACTTGAATAACGAGTGGTTTATGATGTGCATCAATGCACCACACAGCGCCAGCGTCATAACAAGGTTGTTGCCCGCTGCCAATGCCAATGTGGCAATGCCCAAGCCGATGAAGATAACGCCGATATTCTCGATACTTGAATATGCCAACAGACGCTTAACGTCGTTCTGCACAGCGGCAAGGATTACACCCCAAAGGCCCGTAATGACACCTACACCCAAGAGAATAATACCTACGGTATGAATCTGCTCAGAAACACTCATCTGGCTTACGACGCGTATAACTCCATATACACCCGTCTTAATCATCACGCCCGACATGATTGCCGACACGTGCGATGGAGCTGCCGGGTGTGCTTCGGGAAGCCATACGTGCATCGGGAAAAGGCCCGCTTTCATGCCGAATCCGAGCAGGAATAGGATGAAGATATATGTATTCTCACCATTTGCGAAACATGCTGCAAGATAGTCGAATGACGAGCTGCCACATGTGCTATCAATGCTCACAAAACCTGCTACAAGGAAGATGAATCCGATGTGCATCATCACCAGATAGGCCAATGCTGCACGCAGAACCTCTGCCCGCTCTGCATCAAACAGAATGAGTAGAAATGAAGCTATGGTCATCAACTCCCATGCAAAGAGGAATAGGAAGCAACCATCGGCCATGACTACCAGCATCATTGATAACACCAGCAGTGTTAAGGAGGTGTAGTGCAATGAGATGTGTGCCGAAGATTTTTTTGTGAGATAGTGTGCCAAATAGCCTCGCGAGTAGAGAACAGTTGCCATTCCGGCCACTCCGATAATGAGTAGGAATATGGCCGACAGCGCATCAATCGAGAGTACTCCCTCTCCCAACGGGGAGTCTATCGACGATATTAGCTCAATCTCACCCGCACCAGCCAATACACCTATCGAGGGTATAGCTACCGCCAAGGCTGCTACTGTAACAGCCGTAAATGCCACCCACACTTTACTACGCAACGGAGCCATGAATGTGGCCGCCACCAGCAGTGCGAGTGCCAGAAGTAGATAGAGATAAAACATTGTTAATAATTTATTTAACCAACCAATCCTGTCCGCAGCGGTGAAGATTGCCTCAAGGCCAATTCGCAGGGACAAAAAATCGGATTATAACCCATTCACGGTGGCAACCATCGTGGTTGCTACAACCGCTGCCGTTTCGGTACGCAGACGTTGTGTGCCGAGAGATATTGGCTTAAACCCGTTTTCGAGTGCAAAATTAATCTCTTCGGGCGAAAAATCACCTTCGGGGCCAATTAAAATTAAAATATTTTCATTTTTTTTAATAATTGCCGGCAAAAACTCTCTTTTGGGGCTCTCGGAGTCGCAATGGGCGATGAATTTCTGCCCCTCGAAGGGCTCTGAAATCAACTTGCGGATAGGTGTTAATTCATCGAGCTGCGGATGGTATGCCTTGAGCGACTGCTTTACGGCAGAAGTTATTACGCGCAGTTCGCGGTCGTACTTGATTGTACGTCGCTCACTATGGTCGCACTCGATGGGCACGATGCGGCTTACACCCACCTCGGTGGCCTTCTCCAGAAACCACTCAAAACGGTCGATATTTTTGGTGGGGGCTACGGCCATGGTGAGCGAGTAGGGCAGTTTCTCATATTCGGCATGAGTTTCGATAATCTCTACCGTGCAGTGGTGCTGGTGTGGCTCTACGACACGACAGCGGTGCATATTGCCTCGTCCGTCGGTGAGATGCAGCTCATCGCCCGCCTTAAGACGCAGGACTCTGACACAGTGTTTAGATTCCTCCTCGCACAAAGTATAAAAGGGTAGAGTTACATCAGGTGCATAAAATAGTTGCATAACTTTACGTTAAATATTACCTTTGCAAAGGTATTAAATATAAATTTAAGGATGAAACGCTTTTTACGTTTATTCGCATTTGCGACTCTGATAATGACTTTTATTTCGTGTAATAAGCAAAAGATTGTGGGTGATAACCCATTTTTCGAGGATGTGTGGGAGACTCCGTATGGTGTCCCGCCTTTCGATCGCATAGAGTTTGAACACTATAAACCCGCCTTCGAGCGTGGTATGTCGCTCCATAACGAGGAGATTGTCGCCATCGTGGAGAGCAAACTCGAGCCGACATTCGAGAATACCATTCTTGCCTACGACAATGCTGGTCAGATGCTTTCGCGTGTGAGTGCGGTGTTTGAGCTGTTGGCTGCGGCTGACACCAACGACCAGATGCAGGCTCTCTCGGCAGAGATTATGCCTATGCTGGCGGCACATAACGATGCTATTTTAATGAACGACAAACTCTTTGAGAAGATAAAGTCGGTCTATGATCGTCGCTTTGCGTTGGAACTTAATGCCGAGCAGAGTCGTCTTACGGAAAAGATTTATCGTCGTTTTGTACGCTCAGGAGCCATGCTTAACGATGAGGATAAGAGCCGTCTTAAGCAGATAAACGAACAGCTCACATCGCTGGGAGTCGATTTTGGCCGTAATGTCCTGGCCGAGACAAATGCGTTTGAGCTGGAGCCTACCAGGGAGGAGTTGTTGGGCATACCGATGTCGGTGCGTGATGCTGCCGAGGATTATGCAAAGAGTATCGGCAAGAAGGGCTCACAAATCTTTACGTTGCAGAAGCCGAGCATGTTGCCACTGCTTACCTATTCGAAGGACAAGGGCTTGCGCGAGAAGATATATACGGCCTACCTGTCACGTGGAAATAATGGCGGTGAACACGATAACAATCAGATTATCGCCGATATGGTCAGCCTGCGATACGAGAAGGCTAAGCTATTGGGTTATGACTCTTATGCTCACTATGTTATCTCCGACGAGATGGCCTCTACGCCCGATGCCGTATATGAGTTGCTGAATCAGGTGTGGGAACCTGCTCTGGAGCGTGCGAAGCAGGAGTTGGAGCGCATGAAACCATTATATAGGCGCGAAAATAATAACAATACAGATTTCGAGTCGTGGGATTGGTGGTATTATGCTGAGAAGGTGCGTAATTTGGATTATAATCTCAAGGAGGAGGACGTTAGGGAGTATCTTTCGTTAGACAATGTCAAGGGTGGCATCTTCTTCCTCTGCAACCGTCTTTATGGCATTACGTTCCGTCCCTTGAAAGCCCCTGTATATCATCCTGAGTGCGAAGTGTATGAGGTTGTTGATAACGACGATACGCCATTGGGTGCGTTATATATGGATTTCCACCCACGTGCCGGTAAGGCCGGAGGTGCTTGGTGTGGCACATACGTCGAGCAGAGTTATAGGAATGGCAAGCGTGTTCTGCCCGTTGTCTCTATCGTATGTAACTTCACGCGTGCTGCTGGAGGTACGCCTGCGTTGCTCTCGATTGATGAAACGGAGACTTTCTTCCACGAGTTTGGCCATGCTTTGCATGCTTTGTTTGCCGATGTAAAGTATCGTGGCTTGAGCGGTGTTGAGGGCGATTTTGTAGAGTTGCCGTCGCAGATTATGGAGAATTGGGCGTTTGCTCCCGCCATGCTAAAGCAGTATGCGACACACTATCGTAAGGGTGATGTTATGCCCGACGATATGATTCGCAAGATTCATGAAAGCTCGAAATTCAATGAGGGGTTCAATACCACCGAGCTGGTGGCTGCGGCACTCTCGGATTTGGATATCCACTCGTTGCAGAGTGCCGAGAAGATTGACGTTGCCGAATTTGAACGCAAGGCGTTGACCGAGAAGCGAGGCCTTATTCCGCAAATTGAGCCACGTTATCACTACACCTATTTCAGCCATATATTCGATGGCGGTTATTCGGCGGGTTACTACTTCTACATCTGGGCCGAGGTGTTGGATAAGGATGCTTATCAGGCCTTTGTCGAGAGTGGTGATATCTTCGACCGAGCTACGGCCGAGCGTTTCCGTCGCGAGGTGCTGTCAAAGGGTGGCACGCGTGCAGGAATGGATATGTATCGAGCCTTCCGAGGCGCCGAGCCCGATAAGACGGCGATGTTGGTGGCTCGCGGATTGGTTGAGCCTGAGGAAATTGCCGATGTGGAGCCGCTGGCAATAGATGAGATTATACGTGTCGATACCCGCGAACAGGCGCGTCAGCGTGCTGAGCGTTCACGTCGTGAGCGTGAGGCGGCACGCTTGAAGGCACAGATGGACTCTCTGTCGGCAGACAGTGTTGTTGCACCGATGCAGCCTGCAAGAGAGTTCCCCAGCCCCGATGTGCAAATCATTCGCCCATCAAGAGAGTAAAAAGAAGAAACCAATAAATTAATAACGATGAAAAAATTATTTCTGATTATGTCATTTAGTGCCCTTGTGGCAGGATGTGCAGGTGATAAGATGCCTGTGGTGGAACTGCCCGAAATTGATGAGTCGAATCCTCTGTTGGCAGAGTGGGATACTCCCCATGCAACGCCTCCGTTCGACCGTATAAAAATTGAGCATTATGAGCCCGCTATTGAGACAGCTATCGCTGTATCTCGTGCCGAGATAGATGCTATTGTGAACAATCCCGCAAAGCCTACCTTCAAGAATACTATCGTGGCTATGGAGCGTCAGGGTGCGTTGTTGAATCGTATTTTGGGTATATTCTACAACCTCAATGAGGCAGATACTTCAGAGGAGATGGAGGCTATCGCTCTGCGCATACAGCCTAAACTGACGGCTTTGAGCAACGACGTGGCGTTGAATCCCGAACTATTCGCTCGCGTGAAGGCTGTATATGAGGGCTCACGTCGTGGTCTGTCGGACGTAGATGTTAAGTTGCTGGAGGATAGCTACAAGAGCTTCTCTCGTTCGGGTGCAGCACTTGCAGATGACAAGAAGGAGGAGTATCGTAAATATACATCTGAGTTGTCGGAGGCTACGCTTATCTTTGGCCAAAATGCTTTGGCTGCGACAAATGCCTTTTCGATAAATATCACCAACCCTGCGAAGGTTGCCGAGTTGCCCGACTTTGTTAAGGAGGGCTTGGCTGCTGAGGCAAAGGCTCGTGGAGAAAAGGGCTGGACCGTAACGTTGAAGTCTCCGAGCTATGGACCCTTTATGATGTACTCTTCGCAGCGTGATATTAAGGAGAAGTTATACCGTGCATACAATAGCCGAGCATTGGGTGGCGAGCATGATAACTCGCAGATTATCCGCAATATCACATCGTTGCGTCTGAAGATTGCCAACCTGTTGGGTTATAAGACGCACGCCGATTATGTCCTTGAGGAGCGTATGGCCGAGAGTGCTGCAAATGTAAATTCGTTTCTCGATGAGTTGCGCGCTTCGACTATCGAGTATGCACACAAGGACTACGCAACCATCAGTGACTACGCTCATGCCAACGGCTTGAAGGATAAGCTCATGCCGTGGGATTGGGCATACTATACCGAGAAATACAAGTCTGAGAAGTACGCCATCAACGACGAGCAGGTGAAGCCCTATCTTAAGCTCGACAATGTTATCAAGGGCGTATTCCTCTTGGCTGAGAAACTCTACGGCTTGACCTTTGTCGCTAATGACCAGATTCAGGTATATCACCCTGAGGTGAAGGCTTACGAGGTGTACGACGGCAAGGATTTGCAGGCTGTTCTCTATCTCGACTTCTTCCCCCGCGAGTCTAAGCGTTCGGGTGCGTGGATGACCGAGTTCCGTGGCACGAAGGTTATCGATGGCGTGGAGACACGTCCTTTGGTATCGCTTGTGATGAACTTCACCAAGCCGACTGAGACCACTCCCTCGCTACTTACCTTTGATGAGTTTACCACTTTCCTTCATGAGTTTGGTCACGCCCTGCACGGCATGCTGGCCAAGGGTGAGTATGAGTCTTTGAACGGTACAAACGTATATCATGACTTCGTTGAGTTACCCTCGCAGATTCTGGAGAACTGGGCTACCGAGAAGGAGTACCTTGATATGTGGGCCGTACACTACCAGACCGGTGAGGCTATTCCCGCCGAGCTCGTGGAGAAGATTGTTGCTGCTAAGAACTATTTGGCAGCTTATGGCAATGTGCGTCAGCTCTCATTTGGTATGTCCGATATGGCTTGGCATACAATGACTACACCTTATGAGGGCGAGATTGAGCCTTTCGAGGCTAAGGCCATGGCTCCCGTACAGGTAACGCCTTTGGTTGAGGGTACGGCTATGGCACCCGCCTTTACTCATATCTTCTCTGGAGGATATGCTGCTGGTTATTATGGATATAAGTGGGCTGAGGTGTTGGCTGCTGACGCCTTCTCGCTCTTCAAGGAGAAGGGAGTCTTCGATGCCGCCACGGCTAAGGCGTTCCGCCACTTGCTTGAGCAGGGTGGTCAGCGTCATCCTATGGATGTATATGTAGAGTTCCGTGGCCATAAGCCCGAAACACAGGCTTTGGTTGAGGCGATGGGCTTGAAATAATATTAACCTAAAATAACGAATTATGAGAAAAATTGTAAACCTGTTTTTTGTTGCGGCGGCTGTCGTGGCATCTGCTTCGGCTTATGCGCAGAAAACATCGGGCAACCCTATTTTCGAGGGCGACTATGCTGACCCCGAGGGTATCGTTTTCGGCAAGACCTATTGGATTTACCCAACATACTCGGCAGCCTATGAGGATCAGCTCTTCTTCGACTGCTTCTCGTCGAAGGATTTGGTTAAGTGGACCAAGCACGAGCGCATCATCGATAACAACGAGATTAAGTGGCTCAATAAGGCTTTGTGGGCACCCGCGGCAATTGAGAAAGATGGCAAGTATTACCTCTTCTTTGGTGCAAACGA
>CAYLRH010000002.1:4563-17543 GCA_964385905.1 uncultured Alistipes sp. | reverse complement strand
CATCAAATAGATTACGCCATCCTTCTTGCCGAACTCGTACTTTGTATCAACCAAAATCAAGCCCATCTTGGCTGCAATCTCTGTTCCGCGCTGGAAGATAGCACGTGTGTATGCCTCCAACTTCTCATAATCCTCACGGCTTACGATACCCTGAGCGATAATCTCCTCCTTTGAGATATCCTCATCGTGACCCTCGTCAGCCTTGGTTGTGGGGGTGATGATAGGCTCGGGGAAGCGCTGGTTCTCAACCATACCGTCGGGCATCTCAACGCCGCAGATGGTGCGCTTGCCAGCCTTATACTCACGCCAAGCATGACCTGAGAGGTAGCCGCGGATAACCATCTCGACCTTGAAAGGCTCACACTTGTGACCTACTGTTACCATGGGGTCGGGTACTGCAATCTTCCAGTTGGGGAGGATGTCAGTAGTGGCATCCAAGAACTTGGCTGCAATCTGATTCAACACCTGACCCTTGAAAGGAATACCCTTGGGCAGTACCACGTCAAAAGCAGAGATACGGTCAGAAACAACCATTACGAGATACTCACCGTCGATGCTATATACATCGCGTACCTTACCTACATAGTGGCTCTGCTGGCCCTTGAAATTGAAATTTGTCTTTACAATAGCTTCCATGTTATAATATTTTTCGTTTGTCCTCATTGAATTATAAAATCGTTGCAAAGATAGCAACTTTTATCGTTGATAAATCACTCGCGTACGTTTATTTTATTCGTACCAGCATTTGGGTTGGTTGCCCATCACGATGCGCAACTCACCACCAGCCATAATATCCTCGTGCGATATCCACGCCTTGTTGTAGCTCTGGCCATTAAGTGTAATATGCTGTATGTACTTATTCTCTGCCGAGTTATTCTCCGTAACGATGGTAAACGTGCCAGCGGGGACATCAATCTCAGCCTTGTCGAAGAGCGGTGAGCCAAACCAGTAACGACCGCCCGCAGGCTCGACCTCATAGAAGCCGAGTGATGAGAGGATATACCATGCTGACATCTGTCCAACATCCTCATTGCCCGAAAGTCCCTCCTCCTGGTCGAAGTAGAGCGTTGAGAGTACCTCGCGGATGCGGTCGGCAGCCTTCCATGGCTGACCCAGCATAGTGTAGATGTAGATGGTGTGATGACCTGGCTCGTTGCCATGTGCATACTGGCCGATAAGACCTGTAATATCTGATGAGGCTACCTCGCCGATAATCTCCGAGCTTGCCGTGAAGAGCGAGTCGAGTTTTGCCAACATAATATCTTTGCCACCGAAGCAATCTTTCAAGCCATCCACATCGTGCGGTACGAGCCACAGATACTGCCATGCCGTACCCTCGCAGTAGTCATCACTACGGTGTGACGATGAGCGGGGATTGAAGGGTGTGCGCCACTGACGCTTGCTGTCCAAACCGCGAATGAAGCCTGTCTCCTTGTCGAAATAGTTGCGGTATGAGTGGCTGCGCTCCTCGAAATATTTTGCATCCTCGGCCTTGCCTAACTTCTTGGCAGCTACGGCTGCTGCACCATCAGCCAAGGCGTACTCCATATCGAAGGCTACGGACTCCTTGCCGAAAATATCGAAGGGAATATATCCATACTCCATACGCAGACCATTGCCACGTCCCTCGTTCATGGCGGTATTCTTGATTGCTGCAAAAGCACGCTCCTTGTCAACGCCGTCAATGTTCTTGATGATAGCATCAGCAACGGGGATAATGCCCGGATTACCTACCATGCAGTCGGTCTCGCAACCCCACAGATGCCATACGGGCAGGCGGCCCTGCTCGTCGTTGATTGCGAGCATGGTATTTACCATATCGGTCATACGCTCAGGATGCATGATTGTCATTAGTGGCATTGCTGCACGATATGTGTCCCACAACGAATAGGTTGTGTATGTCGTATAACCCGGATTCTTGTGCATCTGGCCATCGGCACCACGGTAGTCGCCATTCACGTCGCAGAACTCCGATGGCGCGGTCATGGTGTGGTATAGGCCTGTGTAGAATACTCGCTTGGCTGCCTCGTCAGCAGTGGTGATACGCATCTTTGAGAGCTCGGTATTCCATGCCGCGTCAGCAGCTTTTATTGTGCGCTCGAAGTTCCAGTCGGGGAGCTCCGCCAACATATTGGCCTTTGCACCCTCGATACTTACGGGAGATAGTGCTACTTTTACATAAATCTGCTCGTCGGCCTTTGTTGCAAACTTCACACGGCCGAAAAGACCATCTTCTGTAATATCCAAGGCCTCCATCGGCTTCGAGAACTCTGCCACGAAATACACCTTCTGGTCGTTAGCCCAACCCTTCGAGTAACGATAACCCTCAATGCAGGTGTTGCTAACCTGTTTCATCATAGCCTCGGTTGTCTTGTCCCAGCAACCTCCATTCTTCAGGTCGATGACGATTGCCGCCTGCTCCGACGATGGGAAGGTGTAGCGGTGAAAACCGACACGTTCTGTGGCTGTCATCTCTGCTGTAATGCCATAGCGTGTAAGGGGTACTGAGTAGTAGCCCGGACGTGCTATCTCCTTTGTGCGATCGGCGTATGACCACATGCCCGATGTGGGATCCTCCTGCGTGCCGCGGGCATACTTAACATCGCCAATAACGGGCATAAGTGTTATGTCGAACAAATCGCCGATACCTGTACCCGAAAGGTGTGTGTGCGAGAAGCCGATTACGGTAGAGTCGCTTGCGTGGTATCCCGAACACCAATCCCACTCCTGTGGGATGCTGGTTGGTCCTACCTGCACCAATCCAAACGGAACGTTTGCTCCGACAAATACGTGTCCGTGACCTCCGGTGCCAATTTTCGGATCTACATAGTCGGTGTAGTTGATTTGCTGCGTACAAGCCGTAACGAACAGTGTTGCGGCAAGATACAAAGATGATAGTAAGTGTGTCGATTTCATGCTATCTGTTTTTATGGTTATTCGAATCTAACCTGCTCGGCCTCCTCGTTCAAGGCTGTTTGCTGTATGTCGTAGGGCGATACCTTGACCTCTCCTGTCACAAGCTCTGGAATGTTGTACGAGTATAACAGGTAGTCATATGTTTCGGGGTCTTCTTGCGGGAGAAGGAAGGGTTTGGCTGGTTGTCCATCCTCGCCGATAAAACATAAGTAGGGGAGTGTATAGAGCGAATTGTCACGACGGCTGCTTACAACCACCCAGTCGCTGCCGCTGCTCCATGAGTGGTAGCTGTCGGTGTCGGGGCTGTTGAGTTTGGACATATCTACGCTTTGGCGGCTCTCAACGTCAATCATGCGTATTTCGGCATCGGCGTGCCAAATGGGGAACTGTCCGTAAGCTGTCTCGGTGTACATCATATATCGGCCATTTGGCGATATGCGGGGGAAGGTGTAGCTGAGCGAGTTGGCATGTACCAGAGTATCTATTTCGGGGGCTATCTCGCCTTTCTCGGCATCAAATGCTACACGGCAGAGATTATATCTGACTTTGTCGTAGTTGTCGGGCATTTCGGTGGCTGGTGCGCTGCAGAAGTAGAGCCACTTGCCATCGGGTGAGAACGAGGGGAAGGTTTCGAAATTATCATCCGAGATAATAGAGGCCTTCGACAAAATAGCCTTATTGTCAACGTCATAAACCACAACATCCGAGCGCAGGTCGAACACCTCAATCTTCTTTTCGCGTGTAGAGTGGAAGAACTGGTGGATTGTATTTACCGATGTTGTGATATAGCGACCTGAGGGATGCCAGTAGGGGTATGTTAGGTTGCTTATGGTTTCGTCGGTTTTGGTGTTTAGCTTTTGAGTATCACCATCCTGTACGATGTATGTGCCACCATTGGCTGCTCGCATGTGAAACATCATCTGTTGAGGGTCGCCACCGCAGAAGGTGTGACAATTTATGCAGTTGTATCCTACCATTTTATTGAGAACGATAGGCTTCTCATCGAAGTTTTCGAGATTACGCTGGTAGATACCTACGATATGCCATTTTTCGTATCCTGGCTCAATGAGTCGATATACGAGGTGGGAGTCTATGCTCTTCTCGCTGACATGGATGTCGAAGCGCTCCCATTCAGTCCACTTGCCCTGTTGCTTGGTGTATAGTTTTACGCCAATGGTTGAGCCCTTGCTTACGGAGAGCATCTTGCGCCAATCTTTTTCGTTGAAGCGGATGTCGCTCTTGCCATATACCTCCATTTTTTCGCCATTGTAGCTTATCTCGGCGTAACAATGCTCCACACCCTCCATTGTGGGACGGAAGTTTAGCGGTGCAATATTGCACGGAACGGTAACGTCCGCATAGTCGGGAAATATGGCGGGCTTATCACCTCCTGTGGTGGCCGCACTTGGGCGCTCGTTACATCCAATGTTTAGTAGTGCCGCAACAATTACGGCAACCGATAGAGATATTTTGATTATTGTCTTCATCTTATTCCTGCATTTTAGGTGGTTCGGGTGTTGTGCCATATTGCAGATAGTAATAATATGTGTCACCATACATCTTGTATGCTGTTTCGGGGGTCATCATCTGCATATTGCGATTGTAGTTCATAAATCTGTTCCAGATAGCAGGGGCTATCTTATACTCCTCCAGCATTTGCTGGTCTGGTTGCGTGGTGCAATATACGCATATAGCCTCTTGATATAGCTTGGGAAGCTCCTGCCCCTTGTATGGCTCGATATATCCCATAAAATTTTCAATATCCTTATATCCCAACACAAATGCAAGCAGATAATCCAGCGCAGCCTTGTTGTCAGGACGGTCCATGACGATGGCTCTGACGGCACTGGGGAAGCTGTTTTGCATATCGTAATGGTTGTCGGTTTGGGGCATAAGATGGCGTTTCTGTACCACCCAATCTGTTGCGGCAGCCACCTTCTCGTCAAGTAATGGGCGTTGTGCCGAGGCCCATGCTCTATAACGGGGGCAACACTCAAGAATCTTGATAAACTTCTCAGCCACAGCCATCTCGCCTGTGACGATGTAGGTCTCGACGAGGCGCTTCATCATTCGGGGTTGTATGCTGCGACGCGAACCGAGCGTGCCGATAAATGCCGTGCGCTGTGCCGTATTGACGTGTCCTATCTGCCATGCCACCTCGCTTGACAATACATTCTGGATATAGTATTTGGAGTCACGAGGGTACAAACCATACAAACCCATTTGGGGTGTGCGGGTGAAGTTTGCAGTCATATCTCCCGTATGCGATGAGGCGAGATTGGTGTATATCAGTGCATCGAAATCGCGTACGCCATATCGCTTAGCATGTTCCCAAATCTTCTCCCATGCGCTCTCACGAGCGTAGTAGTCATACAAATATGGCTGCTTCATGTAATCTATCTTGAAGATTATACATGCCAAAAGTGCGACGCTTAGTGTGATGTATTCAGCTCTCTGTTGCCACTTCTCATTTGAAATGAGTGTTTTATTGCGAATGGCATATATCGCCAATGCCCAGATGGGAAATGCAACACCTATTACCCACAATGCCGTAGGGAATGCAATCTCTGGGTGAGCCAGATGCTTGCTTAAATATACTTCGCGAATGGGTAGTGTGTAGATTGTATTCATCGCCAAAAGGGGTAGCAGGACGCTCCAAACAATAGACACTATGGATGTCGCATATCGACGATAAACGACAGATTCATATATGGCTATCAGTAGTGCCAAAATCAGATTTGCGGGTGCTGCGAGTAGATAGCTCGCAGTAAGCAATACGAAACCCACGCCCCAGCGCAATTTGTTGTTCGTCACGGCCGAATAGGCTACGGCTGACAACATCGCTACCACGATAGTCAGAAAATGAGCTATTGTCTCTTGTGGGAACAACAAAAACAGGAAGGCGGGTATTATGGCTGCAAACATGCCCTTGTTTACTCCGAAGGCCTTGAGGTAACGGTGAAAACAAAGTGATATCAAGCCTAAAATCAGAGCAATGGTTATCGCAGCACACAAGGGGTAGTAGAATCCCATAGATAGAAATTCTGTTACATACTCGACCATGCCTCCCGGTTCGCAAAGATGTTGTATTAAGTATCGCGATGTGGTCTGGAACATCATATACTGCTCCATAAAGCAGTACCAATAGCGGAAATTCAGTTCGATGAATAGTCCGCATCCGAGCATAAATAGCAGAAGGATTATTGTGTTGTTATGTTTCTTCATATCGGAGCTTAGGTTATTAATATGTAAAGGTATGAATTTTTTATGTAAATGCAAAAAACAATGCCTCGGCAGCGACTTTTTTATGTTGTATGGCAAAGAAAATATTCGTTATTGGGATAAAGTTGGAAAATAATTCCTAATTTTACACGAAAATATGCGTGTAGCACATCTGTCCTACGTCAAGAATACGAATAAACGAATAAAATAAATCTGAAAAATGAAAAAGACCATTACTATTATTGGAGCCGGCATGATGGGCTCGGCTTTGGCATTTCCTGCGGCTGAAAACGGACACGATGTAAGAATCGTCGGCACCTGCCTTGATGATGAGATTATCGACGGTTATATCCGTACTGGCAAGCACGAGAAGTTTTGCCGTCCCTTCCCTGAAAATGTAACATATCACTATTTTAAGGATTGGAAGAAGTGTGTTGAGGATGCTGATTTCGTCATCGGTGGCGTATCGTCGTTCGGTGTGGATTGGTTTCTTGAGGAGATTCTTACACAGCTCGACCCCGCAATGCCCGTATTGTCGGTAACCAAGGGTTTGCGTGCAACAGAAGATGGTACGTTGCTCTCATATCCGGGATTCTGGGAGAGTGAGTTGGCGAAGCGCGGTATCAACCGTACGATTTGTGCCGTTGGTGGTCCTTGTACCTCTTACGAATTGGTTTTTATGGACCCCACCGAGGTTGGCTTCTGCGGTAAGGATAGCGATGCACTGCGTATGATGAAAGAGGCTATGCAACGCCCCTATTACCATATCTCGCTGACAAATGATGTTATCGGTTTGGAGAGTGCCGTTGCGCTGAAAAATGCTTATGCTATGGCTGTTACGTTAGCCGTAGGTCTTAATATCCGTTGGCACGGTGAGGATGAGCCCCAGCACTATAACTCGCAGGCAGGTACCTTCACTCAGGCCGTGCGTGAGACACACGCCCTGATGCAGATGCAGGGAGGTACGTTCGAGTCTGAGTGTATCGGTTTGGGCGATTTGTATGTGACTATCTTCAGTGGACGTACACGTCGTTGTGGCGTGCTGATGGGGCAAGGCCTTAACTACGACGAGGTTACAGAGGCGCTGGCGGGTATTACACTCGAAAGTCTTGTCATCACGCGAGTTATGGGTAACGCCATCCGCCGTAAGGCAGAGCTTGGTTTGGTTGATTTGCGCGACTTCCCGCTGTTGATGCATATTGCCGAGATTCTGGATAAGGGTAAGGCCGATGCCGACCTGCCGTGGGAGGCCTTTACATACGAGCATCTGAAATAATTTAACCCTATGGATAAAACTACACCTAAAACAAAACATACATTCCAATATTGGCAGTGGCGTGTAATTCTCAGTACGATGGTGGGTTACTCGGTCTATTACTTCGTGCGCAAGAACTTCTCGTTTGCTATGCCTGCGTTGGGTGATGAGTACGGCATATCGAATACAAGTTTTGGTATTATCCTTACGCTTGTGGGCTTGATATATGGCGTATCGAAGTTCGTGAATGGAGTACTATCGGATAGAACAAATGCCCGCTGGCATCTCTCGTTCGGCTTGGCTGTATGTGTGGTGCTGAATGTTGCGTTCGGATGGAGCGACAAACTCAGTGCTATGATTACGGGACATGCCGAAGGCCCTGACTTTATCAATGGTATGGTGGCTGTCATGGCCGTCTTGCTGGTGCTGAATAACATCTTTCAGGGTTGCGGCTTTGCCCCGTGTAATCACCTTCTGGCGCATTGGATTCCGCCAAAGGAGTTGGCAACAAAGACCGCTATCTGGAATACATCACACTCCGTTGGTGCTGCCATTGTGTCGGTTATTTGCGGTTATATCATCGCTACCACGGGCGATTGGCGCTATTGCTTCTGGCTGCCTGCGGCCATTGCAGCGACGGGTGTGGTGTTTGTGATTATCACTTTGCGCGATACGCCTAAATCTGTCGGTCTGCCCGAACTGGAGAATACAAAGACGGAGCTTGACGACGACGACTCGCCTGAGGCTTTCCGTGCATTCTTGCGCAAGAAGGTCTTCCGTAATCCTATCATCTGGGTACTGGCCGTAACCGATTTGTTTGTATATGTTGTCCGTTTTGCCATTTTGGATTGGGGTCCTACATTCTTGCAGGATAGAGCTAATCCGCTTTCGCCCGAATTGGCTGGTTGGACATTGGCTATCTTCGAGATTGCAGGCTGTGCCGGAATGTTATGTGCCGGTTGGGTGTCGGATAAGTTCTTCGGAGGCAAATCACACCGTATGTGCGTGGTGGAGATGTTCCTTGTTGCGATATGTATGGCCGCCCTGCAATTTATCCCAGCCGAGACAAACTCTGTTGTGGTGCTTGTTTTGTTGGCATTGTCGGGTTTCTTCATCTACGGCCCGCAGGCATTGTTGGGCGTGGTGGCTACAAAGCAGGCAACAAAGAGAGCTGCCTCGTCGGCTGTCGGCCTTATCGGCTTTATGAGCTATCTGTCGGTGATTATCACTGGCGCTGGTCTGGGTTGGTTCTCCGATACCTTTGGTTGGGATTATCTCTTTATCCTAATGGCAGGTTTTGCATTGGTGGGAGGTATAATCGTAACATCGCTTTGGAATATCAAGGATGATGGATATATACATGAGTAGACAACTTTAAAACTTATTATAACTATGAAAAAGATTCTTTTTGCACTTGCTGTTATGGCTTCGCTTACGATTGGCGATGCTGTGGCACAGACTCAGGAGATTCGTTGCTTCTCGCACCGAGGCGGTCGTATGGAGCACGATGAGAATACAATGGAGGCCTTCGTAGCCAGCTATAAGGCGGGTTATCGCGGCTTTGAGGTGGATATTCGCATGACTTCGGATGGGGAATTGGTTGTAACGCACGACTCGACACTTGACCGTACAACAAACGGCTCTGGTACGGTGGAACTTACTACTGCCGACGAGATTCGTAAGTTGCGTACAAAGAAGGGAAACAAGTTGATTTTTATCGATGAGTTACTCAACTTCCTGAAGGATATAGATGGTCTGTATGTTGAGTTTGAGCTAAAGACAAGCCCTGTAAAGCTCTATCCGGAGGAGCGTCTTCATGAGTATTGCGATAAATTGTATAAGGCTGTTATGGCTTCACGTCCTGACGATGCTGAGTATGTCTTCACATCGAGCGACTACCGCGGTTTGCGTTATTTGCAGCAGAAGTATCCGGGTGTGGACCTGCTGATGATTAGCTCGAAGCCTTGTAATGACGAGACAATCGATTTGGCTTTGGCATTGGGTATTACCCGTATCGGTTGCACGATGGATGGTACAAGCCGTAAGGCCGTAAAGAAGGCTCACGAGAAGGGTTTGACCGTTAGCCTTTGGCCGGGTTATACTACTGATGATTTCATGTTGGGTGCATACCTCGGAGCGGACTTTATGTGTACCGATATTCCTATTGAGTTAAAGAAGTTCCACGCCGAGAAAGCTCCTTGGCTTAAGGTGAAATATTAAAGGAAAGTTGCGATACGCAACCTTCATGGTAAGCCTATCCGAAAAATCTGTCGGATAGGCTTTTTTACGCCTTGGAGGCCGATTTTGGGAGTTTGGATTTGAATTTGTAGAGGCTATTTTACAACTTTGGAGGTTTTATTTTGAAATTTTTGTGGTTTTATTTTGAAATCTACTCTTTTATGTACTAACTTTGCAAATAGAAATAAAATCAAATAAAATATCATATGACGAAGCAATTCGATGTGATCATAATTGGCGGTGGAGCAACGGGTGCCGGAGTGGCACGCGACTGCTCTTTGCGTGGCATTAAGGCTCTGCTGCTTGAGCGTGGCGATATAGCTACGGGAGCTACGGGCCGTAACCACGGTTTGTTGCATAGTGGTGCACGCTATGCTGTTACCGATCGAGAGTCGGCTGAGGAGTGTATAAAGGAAAATATGATTCTTCGCCGCATCGCAAGCCATTGCGTGGAGGAGACCGATGGCTTGTTCTTGAGTCTTCCTGAGGATGGTCTGGAGTTTCAGGCAAAGTTTATCGAGTCGTGCCGTGCTGCGGGTATCCGTGCCGATGCTATCGACCCGAAGGAGGCTTTGCTGCTGGAGCCTTCAGCTAATCCTGATATGATTGGTGCTGTGCGTGTTCCCGATGGAGCTGTTGACCCGTTCCGTCTGACTACGGCAAACCTTATCGACGCTAAGGCACACGGTGCCGAGGTGTTGACCTACCACGAGGTGTTGGAGTTCTTGCGTGAGCAGGATCGCATCGTGGGTGTTAAGGTTGTTGACCGCCGTACGGGCGAGCAGAAGGAGTTCCGTGCTCATGTGACAGTTAATGCAGGAGGTATCTGGGGCCACGATATTGCACAGAAGGCAGGTGTAACGGTTAAGATGTTGCCAGCCAAGGGCTCGCTTCTTATCTTCGGACACCGAGTAAATAATGTGGTGCTAAACCGTTGCCGCAAGCCGGCCGATGCTGATATTCTTGTGCCAGGTGATACTATCTCACTCATCGGTACAACATCAAGCAAGGTGCCATTCGAGGAGTGTGATAATATGTATGTTACCGCTGATGAGGTCGATTTGCTGTTGCGCGAGGGTACTAAGCTGGCTCCTTCGTTGGCTCATACTCGTATCCTGCGTGCATACGCT
Source organism: uncultured Alistipes sp. (assembly GCA_964385905.1). Lineage (GTDB taxonomy): Bacteria > Bacteroidota > Bacteroidia > Bacteroidales > Rikenellaceae > Alistipes. The sequence continues at coordinate 6,782 of CAYLRH010000002.1, read as the reverse complement.
GGTGTGCGTCCGTTGGTTGCTTCGGACGATGACCCGAGTGGTCGTAGTGTCAGCCGTGGTATCGTGGTATTGGACCACGCTACACGCGATGGCTTGGAGGGCTTTATCACCATTACAGGCGGTAAGCTGATGACATACCGTTTGATGGGAGAGTGGACCACCGACCTGATTTGTAAGAAACTTAACATCTCAAAGAAGTGTACTACTGCCGAGGAGAAACTGCCCGGCTCACGTGAAACAGAGGAGAAGGTATCGCGTCGTATGCATACAATCCCCGTAGCACAGCGCGAATCGGCAATTAACCGTCACGGTGAGCTGGCCGAGCGTGTAAATACACAGGATGCCGAGCATCGTTCGTTGGTTTGCGAGTGTGAGGAGGTTTCGGTAGGTGAGGTTAAGTATGCTCTTAACGAGTTGGATGTACACAATCTGGTTGACCTGCGTCGCCGTACACGTGTAGGTATGGGTACTTGTCAGGGTGAGCTTTGTGCTTGCCGTGCCGCAGGCCTGATGGCTCAGGTGGGTAAGTATTGTACACGCCAGGCCAAGCAGGATTTGACCAACTTCCTTAATGAGCGTTGGAAGGGTATGGCTCCCGTTGCTTGGGGCGATACGTTGCGTGAGAGCGAATTTACGATGTGGCTCTACGATGGTGTGTGTGGATTGAAGAACGATAAAAACACAAAATAATGATGAAGTTTGATACTGTAATCATAGGAGGTGGTTTAGCCGGATTGACTTGCGGTATTCGCTTGGCGAAGGCGGGTCAGCGATGTGCTATTGTCTCTTCGGGACAGAGTGCCCTGCACTTCTCGTCAGGCTCTCTCGACCTGTTGAATATGTTGCCCGATGGCAGCATGGTGGATAATCCGTTGGAGGCTGTCAAGCAGCTTGTGACTCTTGCTCCGGAGCACCCATACGCAAAGATTGGTGCCGAGCGTTTTGCCGTGTTGGCAAAGGAGGCCGAGGAGTTGTTGAATCAGGCTGGCGTAGCAACCGATGGCGAGGCGGTGAAGAATCACTATCGTCTTACTCCCGTTGGCGCGTTGAAGAGAACATGGCTTACTTTTAAGGGTTATGTCACTACGGATAAGGCAGATGCATTGAAATGGAAGAGCGTGGCTCTGTTCAATGCTGAGGGATTCCTCGATTTCTATACCCAATTCCTCTCGGACGAGATGCGCAAGATGGGTACAGAGTGCAAGGTGTATAATTTCAATCTGCCTGCGCTGGAGACTATCCGTCAGAATCCTACCGAGATGCGTTCGGCAAATATAGCACGTATCTTTGATAATGATGATACGCTGAATCAGCTGGCCGATATTATCTCTCGCGAGATGGGTGATGCTGAGGCTGTCTTGTTGCCCGCTGTGTTGGGTGTAGATTGCCGCGACGGCGTAGCCAAGCTAGAGAAGCGCTTGTGCCGTAAGGTTGCCGTTGTGGCGACGTTGCCTCCCTCTGTTCCGGGCTTGCAGGTGCAGACACTTTTGCGCAGATATTTCCAAGAGCTGGGAGGTGTATATCTGTTGGGTGATACTGCTTCGGGATATAAACTGGAGGATGATTGCATCACATCAATATATACAAAGAACCATGGCGATATTGCGCTCAAGGCCGATAACTATGTGCTGGCTACGGGAAGCTATTTCAGTCAGGGTCTTGTGGCCTCTAATGGTGAGGTCGTGGAGCCGTTGTTTGGTGTAGATGTGGCCTATGATAAGAACCGTAATAATTGGTATGAACGCGATATGTTCACTTCGCAGCCTTATGAGTCGTTTGGTGTGGTTACTGATGAGCATTTGTGCGTTAAGCGTGGTGGACGAAAGGTGAATAACATCTATGCTGCTGGAGCTGGTTTGGCCGGTTTTAACGCTGTTAAGGAGGGTTGCGGTGCAGGTGTTTCAATGTTGACAGCAATGAGTGTTGCAGATACAATTTTAAGCAAGAGATAAGCTATGATGACCGAGACAAGTGAATTCAATTTCGAGCAATGTATAAAGTGTACCGTGTGTACAGTCTATTGCCCTGTGGCGGCCGTCAATCCGCTGTATCCGGGTCCTAAGCAGGCGGGCCCCGATGGTGAGCGTCTGCGTCTGAAGCGTCCCGAATTTTTCGATGAGTCGTTGAAATGGTGCCTTAACTGCAAGCGTTGCGAGGTGGCATGCCCCTCGAATGTGCGTATTGGTGATATTATTCAGGCGGCACGCATCAAGCATAGC
>CAYLRH010000002.1:0-4553 GCA_964385905.1 uncultured Alistipes sp. | reverse complement strand
AGAGAGTATATGTTGGCTAATACCGACTTTGTTGGTACGATGGCTTCACCGTTTGCTCCAGTTGTGAATTTTACCGTTGGACTGAAGCCTGTGAAGTATGTCATGGATAAGGCTATCGGTATCGACCACCGTCGTATGTTCCCCAAGTATGCCTTCGGAACGTTTGAGAGCTGGCTTAAGCGTAATCGTAAGAAGCAGGCTAAGTTCCCGCGTCAGGTGAGCTATTTCCACGGTTGCTATGTCAACTACAATAACCCTCAGCTGGGTAAGGACTTTGTTAAGGTGATGAATGCGTTGGGTATTGGCGTTCAGCTGCTTGAGAAGGAGAAGTGCTGTGGTGTGGCGCTTATTTCTAACGGCCTTATCGACCAGGCAAAGCGTCAGGGCGAGGTTAATATCTCGTCAATACGTCGTTCTGTTGTGGATAATAAGATTCCCGTATTGGGTACCTCGTCTACTTGTACTTTTACCTTGCGTGATGAGTATCCTCACCTGCTCGGAATTGACAATGCGGATGTTCGCAATGGTATTGAGCTTGCGACACGATATATCTACCGTCTGCTCTCGTCGGGTGATGTGAAGTTGCGCTTTAAGAAAAATGCGCCTAAGCTGAAGGTCGCTTACCATACGGCTTGTCATATGGAGAAGTTGGGCTGGGCATACTACTCAATAGAGTTGTTGCGTATGATTCCCTCAGTAGAGCTTATTCAGCTCGATTCGCAGTGCTGCGGTATTGGTGGTACATACGGCTTCAAGAAGGAGAATTATCCCACCTCGCAGGCTGTCGGAGAGGGCCTGTTCCGCAAAATCGAGGCATCGGGTTGCGATGTAGTATCTACCGATTGTGAGACTTGCAAGTGGCAGATTGAGATGTCAACTTCAAAGCAGGTTATCCATCCGCTGTCAATCTTGGCACAGGCCTTGGAGTAATAGATATAATTGAGAGAAAAATGGTGTCACAACATTCATGTTGTGACACCATTTTTTTATTTGCTCATCTGCTCGGCTTTAGCCCAGATTGCGTGTAGCTCCTCTTGCTTGTATTCTATGGTCAGCGCCTCCACGCGACCTGTGGGGCCGATTAGGAAATTACGCGGAACATATCGGCTGGCATATGAATCGTATATAGCTCGTGATGGGTCTATGCCCACATCGAATGTAATTCCGTATTTCTGACTGAATTTATAAGTCGCATCTTCACTCTCTCCGCGAGAGATGGCCAATACCTTGAATGAAGGCTCTTTTTCTGCAACCATGCGCTGTATCTCTGCGAACTGATTCTGGCAGTCGGGACACTCGGTAGAGAAGAATATCAGCATCACAACCTCTCCATGCAGCGATGAAAGGGTAGTACTCCGGCCATCCAATAGCTCTACGGTAAAGTCGGGGGCTTGGTCGCCTACGTTTACAAGTGTTGTACTCTCGGGAGTATGTTTTTTGTCATTGATACATCCCGAGGCAGCCGCGCATGTAACTAAAATAAGAGATATCGCCACGGCGTGCACTACGCGATGTAATAGGTTGTATGTGACTGCTAATGCCATAATTCCCAAATTCTCATTAATCATTTCCCAAAAATAGTTATAATTCCACAAAATGCAAAATCTGTTCTTTTGTTGGTAAAAAGTTTGCCAAATTGAAAAAATGAATTATCTTTGCACTCGCAATTACACCGAGGGAGTTTAGCTCAGCTGGTTCAGAGCATCTGCCTTACAAGCAGAGGGTCGGCGGTTCGAATCCGTCAACTCCCACAAAACAAAAAAGAGATTGAAAAGACCTCGATATATCGAGGTCTTTTTTGTTGCTGACAGGCCGTCAAATTTATTTGAAAAGGATTGTCAGAAACAAAAGAGGCTCTATCATAGAGCGTACTTCGATCTCTTTTGAGTTTGCAAGGGCCCAGCGGCGAGCGAAACGGAAAGGCGTTAAGCGGAGCAAACTTTGTCTGCGCAGTAGCCAATCCGTCAACTCCCACACAACGAAAGCAACCCAAAAGGTCGCTTTTTTTTAGTTTTATGATTCTTCCTTGATTATATTTACAATTCATATCCATTCCCCTCTCCCAATTATGCTATTTCAATAAATATTATTATATTTGTCTATATCTAATATAGATTCAATATGACCAAATATTTGCGAATTATCATTATTGCAGCTGCGTTGTTATTCGCATCTGCATCGTATGCACAGCAAATCTCCATACCGGGAGAGAATGGCAGAAAAGAGGCTATCGATTATGACTATTTCCCACATCGTCAGTATGCCTTTGTATGGCGCAACTGGACTGTTGTACCCAAGCATAAGATAGCGCAGATACTATCTACATCGGTAGAGAATGTAGAATCTTTAGCTACATCTATGGGATTACCCGCTACGCAGAGTGTAGAGCCTGAGTGGGCTACAACTCAAGGATATATCACCGTGCTGCGTCGTAACTGGCACCTTTTACCCTATGAGCAATTGACTCAATTACTCGATATGAGCAGAGAGGAGTTGAAGTTCCGACTCATCGAGGATGATTTCCTCTTCACCAAACTCGGTAAGATAAAACCTTATTGCGAGCCGCTACACTACGTAGAGCCTACTACCGAGATGCGTAGTCGTGCATCACGCATAGCCACCGAGGTAGCTCCATTTATCGCAGCCCTCAGCCAGCAGGAGCCACGTTTTGGTTTTGTACGTGAGTTTGAGAAAGTTGGCCACAGCGAAAAAAGTAAGATAGAAAGTCAGGACGGTTTTGAACTGAGAATGATATTCCCCTACTTTGCGGCCTTTGGCGACCCGCTGCTTGACCATAAGCTTACAACCTATCCTGAGGAACTTTTCCGTCGCTTGTCGGAGGTGGGAGTCAATGGTATATGGGTACACTCCGTTCTACGTATGATGGTAGAGCCCGATGACAAGGGTTTCCCTGGAGATGAGCGTGCAGCAGAGCGTATTGAGGGACTTAGGCTTCTGGTAAATCGTGCGGCGAAATATGGAATAAAAATATACCTATATGTGAATGAGCCTCGTGCCCTTGAGCCTGAGTTCTTCGCCTCATCCGAGCAACGCAAGGCTTATGGCGGAGCTGTGCGAGGTGATTTGCAGGCCTTCTGTCCTTCAAGTCCAGAGGTGTTGGATTGGCTCACGCGCTCTATGGAGAGCCTGTTTACGCAGGTAAAGGATTTAGGTGGTGTATTTACTATTACAGCATCAGAAAACTTCACAACCTGCGTGTCGCACAACGATAAACATAAGTGTGAGAGGTGCAAGGATGCAGATTATGAGGAGCTAATAGCGGGCGTTACGGCTGCCATTGAGAAGGGCGTGCATAGTGCAGCTCCCGACGCAAAAGTTATAGCTTGGGATTGGGGATGGCCCGATGCAAGTTGCGAGGAGATAATCAACCTGTTGCCAAAGCAGTGCTGGTTTATGTCGGTAAGTGAGTGGTCACAACCTATTGAACGAGGAGGCGTTAAGTCTGCGGTTGGAGAGTATTCAATATCTACGGTCGGCCCGGGCCCACGCGCTTTGCGTAATTGGGAGTATGCTCGCAAGGCGGGGTTGAAGACGGTGGCTAAAGTGCAGGTGAACTCTACGTGGGAGATGTCGGTTGTGCCGGCAGTACCCGCTCTCGATTTGGTTGCTCAGCACGCAGAGAATCTTTCTAAGCAGGATGTTAATGGTGTGATGCTCAGTTGGTCGTTGGGTGGATACCCTTCGGAGAATCTAAAGCTTTTCCAATCCTTTAACCGAGGTGAACGTGTAGACGATGTGTTGAGAGATTTGGCATTGTCAGAGTACGGCGACAAAGCCGCTGATTTGGTGCGTGAGGCTTGGAAGGTCTGCTCGGAGGGATTCAAGGAGTATCCATACAACATTGGAACAGCCTATTATGGCCCTCAGCATATGGGTCCATCCAACCCTCTGTTAATCGAGCCGTCGGGCTACTATGCTACGATGGTTGGCCTCCCGTATGATGATTTGAGGAAATGGCGTTCAATATATCCTGCAAATATCTGGATTCAGCAGATGGAGCGCTCCGCCGCAGGCTTTGCAAAGGGTGTGGAGTTGCTTGAGCAAGCACGCGAAGTGGTTGATGAACAACATCTGGCGCAATTAGAAAATCTATATCGTCGAGCCGAGGCGGTGAGAATACATCTTCAATCGGCTGCCGAGCAGGGGCGTTTTGTTGAGGCTCGTAATTTGTACTACATTGCCAAGAACAGCGCTACACGTAACGAGTGCATTAAGATTATGCGTGAGGCTTGCGCTGCCGAGCGAAAGTTGATTGAGGAGGCCTTGCCAGTTGTGACTCGTGATTCATCTATTGGCTATGAGTCGTCGAATCACTATTTCTACGTATCAATAGATTTAGTCGAGGCATACATCAGCATCCTCCACGTCGAGAGATGGTTAGATGAAATATCATAATAATGTAAAAAGGATGTTGAGAAATCAACATCTTTTTTATTCATGATTGCATTCTTATTTTTTTTTGTACATTTGTGAAACCTACGCTCGCCGGAGCATAAATCACTATTCTTTCATTATGATAAGGGCTCACGAGC
>CAYLRH010000001.1:0-18686 GCA_964385905.1 uncultured Alistipes sp. | reverse complement strand
CCCTCAGGAGCGTAGCGACCAAAGTCCCCTGCCTGAGGCGGGGGATTTAGGGGGTGGGGCAGAATTGCAAATGCGGCTGGAGGCCGCAGGGTATGCGGTGATGAGCCGACGACGGTAATATTATCTGTAATGGTTGTAACGGCTGTAACTTTTGTAACTGTAACGGCTGTAATTTCTAATAAAATTTCATGCGTAGTAGCTTATCACGCAAAAAATTCCTATTTTTGTACATTATTGAATATTTAACACACGCATTATGAAAAAAATAGGTATCGCCTGCGACCACGCGGGTTATCAGATGAAAGAGTTTTTGGTTGGTCTGCTCTCATCGAAGGGTTATGACGTAGTGGATTTTGGTTGCGACTCGGAAGAGAGCATCGACTATCCCGACTTCGGCCACGCCTTGGCTTCGGCTATCGAGGCAGGCGAGATGGAGCAGGGCGTAGGTCTTTGCGGCTCAGGCGAGGGTATGGCTATGACTCTGAATAAGCATCAGGGCATCCGCGCAGGCTTGTGCTGGAATACCGACGTTGCAGGCCTCATCCGCCAGCACAACAACGCCAACGTAGTGGTTTTGCCCGCACGTTTCATCTCAAACGACGAGGCTATGGCTATCGTCGATAAGTTCCTCTCGACAGATTTCGAGGGTGGTCGTCACGTGCGCCGTGTAGAGAAGATTGCCTGCAAATAGTAATTCTAACCACATAAATAATTGCACCACTTGGAGCCGCTTGCGGCGACCAAAGCCCCTGCCTAAGGCGGGGGTTGGGGGTGGGTAAGATTTGCAAATGCGGCTAGAAGCCGCAGGGTATGCTGTCATCAGCGAAGTAACTTACTCAAAATAACCGACTACTTATATCAGAAAATTTCATGTTCAAGGATTCACAACTATACGTTGCTCACTGCGCCTCGGGCCCCATACATATCATAGGCAAGATGGCCAACCGCCACGGCCTTATAGCTGGTGCTACGGGTACGGGTAAGACCGTTACGTTGCAGGTGCTGGCCGAGACATTCTCCGAGGCGGGCGTGCCCTGCTTTATGGCCGATATGAAGGGCGACCTGTCGGGTATCTCGCAGGTGGGAAAACTGAGTGGCTTCATCGAGAAGCGCTGCGCCGAGTTTGGCATTGACCCCACGACGCTCACATTCGCGGGTTGCCCCGTGCGACTGTACGATGTCTATGGCGAGCAGGGACACCCTATGCGCACAACCATCCGCCAGATGGGCTCGATGTTGCTCTCGCGTCTGCTGGATTTGAACGACACGCAGTCGGGCGTCTTGGCTCTCACGTTCCGCATCGCCGAGGACGAGCAGCTGCCCCTCATCGATATGAAGGATTTGCGCCTTATGTTGGACTACGTGGCCAAGAACTCGGAGCGCTACTCCACAACCTACGGCAACGTCTCTACCGCGACCATCGGAGCTATCCAGCGTTCACTCTTAACGCTTGCCGAGCAGGGCGGAGATAAGTTCTTCGGTGAGCCCGCGTTCGACATCTACGACCTGTTGCAGACCGAGGGAGGACGTGGCGTGATGAATATCCTTGCGGCCGACAAGCTGATGCTGCAGCCCAAGCTCTACTCTACGTTCCTGATGTGGTTATTGACCGAGATTTACGATAAGATGCCTGAGATAGGCGACATGGAGCTTCCGAAGATGGTCTTTTTCTTCGACGAGGCGCATATGCTCTTCAAGGATACCTCAAAGGCACTGACGGACAAGATTGAGCAGATTGTACGCCTTATTCGCTCGAAGGGTATCGGCGTCTATTTCATCTCGCAGTCGCCCTCCGACCTGCCCGAAACCATTCTGGGACAGTGCGGTAACCGCGTGCAGCACGCCCTGCGTGCCTTTACGCCCAAGGACCAGGCTGCGGTGAAGGCTGCGGCACAGACCTTTAGGCCCAACCCCGCGTTCTCTACCGAGCGCGAGATTCTGGAGCTGGGTACGGGTGAGGCGTTGGTGTCGTTCCTCGATGAGAAGGGTGCGCCCTCGGTTGTTGAGCGAGCGAAGATTCTCTTCCCTATGAGTCAGATTGGAGCTATCACGGATGAGCAGCGCAAGGCTATCATAGCCTCATCACGCATCTATGGCAAGTACGACGAGGCTGTGGACCGCGAGTCGGCATTCGAGAAGATTCTCAAGCAGCGCGAGCAGGCCGAGGCTGAGGCTGCCGAGGCAAAGGCAGAGGCCGAGGCGGAGAAGGAGCGCGAGCGCCTGCAGAAGGAGGAGGCCAAGGCTGCAAAGAAGAGTTCGAGCATGAAGAAGAGCATCATCGGCAGTATTATCGGCACCGCCGCAACCTACTTCGCCAAGACTATGGCACAGCAGTTGGCCAAGAAGATAACAGGCTCAACACGCACGACAACAAAGAAAAAGACAACAACAAAGAAGAAAAGATAGAGTCTTCTAACGACAAAAGGTGTTCGGAAAGCCCGAGCACCTTTTTTGTTTTATTCCGGAGGCATAGCCAAAGAGCCTTGTTAGACTCCCAATTACCATAGAATTGTATAACAAGAGCTGATTTTGAAGCTGCTCGCAGGCCGAGAAACCGCAGCATACCAAACGTATGTGAGGATTTCGAGGACAAGGCAGATGCCAAAAGAGCCTTGTTAGACGATTCTCCTAGAATGACATCTTTACGCCAACTATACCTTCCGCAGTATCACGGTAGTAATTCAGCCACTCATACACCTTGCTACCCGTCAGGTTACGCCCCTCGGCATATACACGCCAGCGGTCGTTTATGCGATACTCCGCCTGAAGGCCTAACGTAAATGTAGCATCGGTTTTCACGTAGCCAAATGCGTTCTCCACTGCGGTCTCGGCAAGAGTTTCTTGCCCGTACTGCATGAGTGTCATCCACTTTATGCCGCCACGATACTCGGCCGTAACACCTGCCGTGAACTTGCGATGCAGATAACGCACGCCCAGCGTCGCATCGAAATTCGGTCGGTTGCTATAAAAATCATCGTAGTTCTCCCACACATACACGCCCGCCTTCAGCTCAGCCTCAAGCCATCCCGCAGGACGCAACATAAAGCCTCCATCAAGGCGCAACGTGTGCTGATATGCCTCGGCAACGTAGTAGCCGTCCCTACCGTCGCTATACCAATATGCGTGGTCGTTCGAGAGCGACAGCTCGGCCGAGAGGTTATACGAGAATACTCCCCTACCCAACTTACCGCTGATACCCACGCGACCATTATACTGCGCCTCGTTAGAGAGTTGTGACAGCGTCGCAGCGTCAGCCACGATGTAGGGGTTGGTATAAATAAGTGCGGCATAGTCGTTATGCTTCAGGTTACCATCCACCTCCACAAAGGGAACAAAGCGCTCGGTGGCGCTCTTCCACGTCATACGCAGGAAGGGGAAGATGTGGTGGGGATTGTCCGTTGACTCGGCCACATCGTCGTAGCTGTAATCGGCACCGATAAGGAAGTCGAAACGCTCGCTACTCAGGCCATAACGCGCACCCGCCGTGATGGTATGGTTCTTATACTGCGCAAGGCTCTTGGCACCATACACGCCATCATACTCGGCATGAATACGCAGCACATTGCGTCCCAGCATCTTGCCCACAGCGACCTTGGCCACCAGGTTAGAGCTGTTGTACTCCTCCTCGCCCTGGCCATCCATGAACATGCCGCCACCCACCTCGAGGTTGAAGTTCCAGCGACGCAGGTCGGTGAAGTCATCACCAAAGCGCACCTTACCGCCCATGCGGCCGAAGTTAATGGCCTCGCCCGTGAAGGGATAACGATGACGTAGCTGCATATCGCCCGCGACATCCACCTCCAGCATACGCTGTCCCACGAACAGGCCTGCACGACCTCCCACGCCATTACTCATCTGGGTTGTGTTCTCCTTCACCTTCACGCCCTCGACGTTGTAACGGTTACGGTAGTCGCCCCAATGGTTGGCATAGACCATAGCGTAGCCACGGTCCTTGTTGAATGTCGAGAGATACACATCCGCCTCGCTCTGCAACGGCGCACCCACTGCGGCATGGACATATAGGGGGCGCATACGCTTGTAGTCCCAGTATGTGATTGTCGCCGGCTTGAAGTTCTGCGTCATCAGGGCCGTCTCATACGAACGCGGAGTGACGGTGTAATCTATGTCGGGACGCATAGTAACCGTATCGGTCATATCGGGCACGACAGATAGCTTCTGCGCCGTATTCACCGTAGGCTGATAATCCTTGGTAACCTCCACCTGCTTCGATACCTGCGCCATGGCGAGCGTAGGCAGGCAGAGCAGCAATGCAATATATAAAATCTTCTTCATCGTTTAGTTCATTTTAGCGATTTTCGACTTGGCCTCCTCCACAATACCGTCATCGGCAGGCGAATAACCATCAACCACACTCTGATATGTCGCACGAGCCTGGAACGAGTCCCCACGGCTCATATATATGTCACCCAAAAGGATAAACGCCTTGGCCAGCCAGTAGTTCTGCGGGGTCTTGCTGTCCGAGAAGGCGTAAACCATATTCTCGGCCTTGTCGTAATGTTTAGCCTTGTACTCGGCCTCAATCATGCGATAGCGAGCCTCGGCACCCTCGGCGCTCTTCACCTCCGTAGATAACACTTTGTATATATCCAGAGCCTGCTCCTCCTTACCCTCGCGTTGCAGTACAGAGGCCTTGGCATAGCGAGCCTTGCGACGTGCCACATCGTTTACATCGCTCATCTTCTCCACATCATCGGCCATAGCCACAACACCCGCATCGTCGGCATACTTGAGCGTAGAGGCCACATAACCCGACGCGGCATTTGTCTTCACCGACGCAGTCGAGGCCTCATCGTAGAGCGAGCGGTAGGCCTTGGCAGCCTGCTCCCAGCGCTCCGACTTATAGCACATTGACGAGAGCTTATCCAGCACACGCTCCGAATACTGCGTATGTCCCTGCTCCGACAACTCGGTCAGCGTCTCAATAGCCTCCGCATCGCGTCCATCGCGCACATGGCAATCGCTCAGGAAGAAGAGTGCATCGTTACGATAATAACCCTTCGGGTAGCTCGACAGATAGTTCTGGAAGCTGACCGCAGCCTCCTGCGTCCTATCGGCCAGATATAGTTTCTGTGCAGCCACATACGACATCGAGTCGCGTGTCATCTGGCTGACGTTGCCCTCCATGCCCATACGCTGCGCATAGTCGAAGTAGGCATCGGCATCACCCTGCTCCATATATATCTCACGTATTCCCTGCAAGGCGCTCTTTGACTGTGCCGACTGGGGAGCCGAACGCACCACCTGATCGTAGTATTGCAGAGCTTTATCACGCTCTCCGAGATTCATGTAAGAGAGTCCCAAATCCGACAACGCCTGCGCACGATAGGGCGAGTTGGGGTACTGCCCCACGAAGCGCTCCAGTACGCGTGTAGCATCCTTGTACTGCTCCTCGGCGATGTAGGTCTTACCCAGCTCATAGGTTGCTGCATCCACATAGTCGCCACGGTTGGCCTGCACGATACGTTGCAGATTCTGAATCTTCTCCTGACGCTTATTCTGCACACCGAGTGTTATAGCACGCTGATACTGAGCATAATATTTTTCCGACGTATTCACCGCAATGGCATTGTCGTAGCACGCCACCGCCTCCGAGAACTCACGCTGCGCATAGTGTACATCGCCACGACGATTATAGGCATCGGCACGATATGCGTCACGCTTCGAGCGAGCCGTAAGGAACTTATCGAACGCCTCAGCCGCAGCATCCATGCTCTGATTGTTGAAGTAGCAATAACCCATGTTATACTGCGCCATGGCATACTCCTCGCCCGTCTTGGGGGCACGAGCCACGAAGCTGCGATAACGCTGCAAGGCTGTGCCTGTATCGCCCTTCGAGTAGGCTATCTCGCCTAACCAGAACGAGGCCAGCGCATTATACTTTGCATTCGAGCCCACCGACAACGACTCCGAGAGCGAAGCCTCAGCACTCTCCAAGTCGCCAGCCATATATGACTCCAAACCGTTGAAATAGGCTATCTTCTGCAACGCAAGCAGTGCATCGCCATCGGGGTTGGGCAGGGTCTTGATAGCGTCATACGCCTCGGCATAGTTGTGAGAGTTATAGTATGCGGCAATGAGCAGCTTACGAGCCTCCTCCTGTCGTGTAGAGCGGGGATAGAGTTCAATATAACGGCTCAGCACATTGATAGCCTCGTTGAATACGCCACCACCCAACTCATACTGCAACTTACCATAGTTGAACAGTGCATCCTCGGCTATATCCTTATCAAACGCAGCACTTGAGGCCATGGCAAACGAACGCATGGCATTGCTCTTGTCGCCCGCATGCAGATAGCAGTCAGCCAAGTGATACGAAGCATTCTGCGTCAACATATCGTCCGCACCACACGTCTCACGCAGGTAGGTGGCAGCCTCCGAATAGAGGGTCTGACGATAGAGCGAGTAACCCATTATATAGTTCTCCAGACGGCCCATCTCGCCTCCCGAGGATTTATACGCATTCATATACTTCACCGCACCGGCATAATCATCGAGCTGGAACCACGACTCGGCCATCATACGACGAATCTGCACGGCATGCTCCTCGGTGGTGTTCTGCATCAGGACGTCACCGCTATTCACCACGGCACGGTAGTCGCCACTCTTGAAGTCGAGCTGCATCAGATAATAGGGCATCAAATCGCGATAGAGGGGGCTTGTCGAGAGCGACGAGAAGCCATTGCGTGCAACATCAAAGTCGCCACGTGCGTAGGCCATATACGACTTGTAGTAGGTAGCGTGGTCGGCATACTCGCTTGAGGGAGTTATACGCGAGAAGTAGCGATTGGCCTCGACATAGTCGCCCTTCATAAATGCCATATAACCCATACGCAAATCGTACTGGTCTTTCTGCGAGGGTGAGAGTGTGCGGTAATCGACCTTCGAGAACTCCATCTCCGCCTGTGCATCATCGCCCGTCATGCAGTGGTGTGCCGCTAAAGCAAACTGCACATCGTTGGCGTATGCCGAGCCGCCATACTCGGCCAGATAACGCTTCATTCGTCCCTCGGCATCGCGCAACTTGAGTTGCGAATCACACAGAGCGAGATAGTAATCTATACGCTCAATATTGCTTCTATCATGCACCGTTGAGAGCTTTGAACGCACAGCCTGAAACTCCGTACGCGCCTCAATCCAATGGCCTAAATCATAGAGCGAAACAGCTCTGGAGATACTCTTATCCACCTGCGTAGTCTGCGCCCACAGCGACATGGAGCCTGCACAGAGCAGCAAAAGAGTCAATATCGATAGTTTTCTTCGCATAATTTTCATCTTGGTTTATAGTGAACAAAGGTAACTATTTTGAAACAAAATACACAATAAAGGAACGATTATTGTCATCATATTATTGCAATAAAAAGTGATTCTCTAAAATATTATTTTGATTATGGACAACACGCAAAAAGTAACGGTCGAACTAAAGAATGGGCGCTTCCGTCTGCCCAACATGGCCAAAGCCGACGATTTGAATCCCAAAGCGTTGATACTCTGCGCCACAGCACAATGTGCAGGATTTACGATAATGGGGCTTCTGCAAAAGAACAAGGTGACTCCCAAGTCGCTGGAAATCACCATCGAGGGTACGCTCAACACCGAGAAGTTACAGGCCGACAGCCGCTTCCGCAGCTTTGTAGTGAACTACAACGTCGAGTGCCGAAGTCTTAACGACCAGCAGTATGTCAGTCAGGCCATCTACGATGCTCAGGAGAGCGAGTGCGGACTTATCGCCCTGCTGAAGAGTGCAGCGCCCGTCTCTTACGACATCTCGATTGTCAGCACCGAGCCCGTTAAAGTTTAAAAGTAGTTGCCCCGCAAGGGCAACTACTTTTCTTTAATCCCTAATCCAATGCTGCCAATCGCATATACTCCGACACCGCCACCGCATAATTGAATCGTGCCGTTATGGCATTTGAATATATCTGAATCCAGCTTATCTGCGCCTGCAACACATCCAACACCGTGGCCTGCCCCTCGTTGTAGGAGTAGGTGCTTATCGAGAGGTTTTCGCTGGCAATCTCCACATTTCGAAGCGACGATTGCATCTGCGAGTAACTACTCGTTAGGGCACTCCAGCCATCAGCCTCCTCGTGCAGTGCATCACGCCGCAGCTGTGTCAGCTCGCTATTTGCCCTACGCACAGCCATCTGCGCCACGTTGACCGTCTGCCGACGCTCGCCCCAATGAAAGATAGGGACACTGACGCCCACAACCAAAGCCCCGTCAAGATAGGTCTTTGCCGATGTGTTGGGCGAGTAGGTCTGCCACGAGCCTCTCACACCCGCTGTAAGACGCGGATTATATTGTGCCCGTGCTATGCTGATACCCTGCTCGGCCGCAAGAATCGAGAGTTCGGCCATACGCATATCGGGACGACGCATGAGTATCTCCTCAGCACCAATACGTTGCGGCATGGCGATGGTGTCGAGTATGGTATTTGTCAGCTCCACATCCTGCGAATCCTCCACACCCAGCAGATTGTTGAATCTATGCAGCGCCACCTCGTAGTTGTTGCGAGCTACGATTTGCGAGTATAGGGCTTCACTCAATCGAGCCTCGACCTGCAACATATCGCCCTTAGCCACATACCCCTCGCGAAAGCGCTCCTCAACAATTCGATATAGCGCAGATATGAATCCGACATACTCGTCGGTAGCAGCCATATAGAGCTTCATTGCCGAAACACTCCAGTAGGCATAATCGGCCGCATAACGTATGTTAAGATGTGCCAGCTGCTCCCCATATTGCGAGGACTCATAGTTGGTCTGCGCCTGACGATAGGCCGCCCGCACAGCACCACCGCCATACAACACCTGCTCCACCTGCGGCTGGAGAGTGAATCCCCACAGGTCGGCATCGCCCGTGCGACGGAACGCAGTAGTAAATGAGCCCGATGCAGAGAGCGAAGGCAGGAAGTCGGTATGGGCAATACGCATATTCGAGTAGGCTCGCGAGGTGGCAGCCTCAGCCTTACGCATCTCGGTGCTATGCGTATATACCATTTCACGATAAGCGTGCAGCGACATCTGCGCCCAGAGCTGATTCATACTGACGCAGGCAAAGAGTAGTAGAGTGGTTTTTCGCATAATATCTATTTTTTCTCTGTTTCTATCTTATAGAATATCGTATAGGCCACGGGCAGCACCACCATGGTGAGTATCGTAGCGACAAACAATCCACCCATTATTGTGGCCGCCATGCTGGCAAAGAGCGAATCGAACAGCAGCGGAACAAGTGCCAAGATGGTTGTTCCCGAAGCCAAAGTTACAGGCACCAAACGCCCACGCGCAGCCTCCACAACGGCATCATAAGGGCTCATGCCCTCACGCCTCAGCTCCCGAATGGTATTCACCAATATGACGGCATTTTTCACATTCATACCCACCAGACCAAGCAGGCCAAGCAGAGAGAAGAAATCGAACTGATTACCCGTCAGGAGCAAGCCAAACACCACCCCGACAAAAATCAGCGGTGTCATAAGCAACACAACCAGCGGATCGCGGAAGTTGTCGAACAAGAGCAGCAGCACGATAAATATCAGCACCAACGTCAAAGGCATATTCTCGCCCAGAGCCTCATTCGACTCCTGCTGCGACTCCTGCTCACCAAATATCTTCATCTCGTAACCCTCAGGAATAGGTACCTCCTGCTCCACACGTTCGAGTATGGAGGCATACAGACGCCCCGTATTCACCCCCTCGGCGGGGTCACACTGCGCCTTCATCACCCTACGACGGTTAAAGCGTTTCACCACGCCCGTGCGATAGTCGAAATCGAAGCGGCTGCTCGCCTGCTCGATGGAATAGACATTTCCGCTTGTGGAGAACATCGGCATAGAGCTGAGGTTGGAGAGGTTATAATCGCCGACATCCTCATCCTTAAGCAGTATTGGCAGAAACTCGTCCCCGCGTCTGAACTCTCCCATCTTATAACCGTCGGTGGCCAGAGTTATCCACTGAGCCATACGGCTACGCCCAACGCCAATGCGCTGCCCCTTGATTTGAGAATAGACGGGAAGCCATGTAGGAATACGATTACCCCAACTGTTACGCACATTAACCGCCTCAGGCATATCCCACATTATGCGCTCCACCCGACTGGTTAGGTCCAGCAACGTATCGACATCCTGCCCCACAAACCCAATCTCGATGGTGGCATCGGGAACGGGCGAGAGCTTAAAGAGTGACGAACGCAGCCACACATCGGGACAGCTGTCGGCAACAAACCTGTCGAATCGCTCTCGCACACGCTGTGTCGAACGCTTGTCGTTCACCTCTACAAGGATATTACCATAATTCGGTCGCATCGACACACTGCTGCTTGCTAAATAATACCTCAACGGCGTAGCACCAGCCGTAGTGGATACCCGCACCACCTCCGACTGTCTGCGTAGCCAGCCACTCATGCGGTCGAGTTGTTGTTGCGTATAATTTATGTCATACCCCTCGGGGAGAATCACATCGGCTCTGAAGTAGGGTTTATCGAGTTGCGGGAAGAAGTTCTGCGGCATCACGCCCATCACCACCACAGCCGCAATAAACATCGTAACGGAGGTAACCACAACCACCCAGCGTTGTCGCAAGGCAGCACGAAGCAGGCTATCAAACCATGCAAAACGGTGCTCCACCGAGGCATTTGCCCGCCTGAGCATCATCTCTCCGAAGAGAGGCACCTGAGTCAGCGCCAGCACCCAGCTCAGCAAGAGCGACAATGCTATGACAACAAATAGGGGCTTTACAATCTCAGCCACAGAGGATGGTGCCAGATAGAGTGGCAGAAACGATAGTACGGCAATAAGCGTAGCCCCCAACAACCCCCACTTAGGGGCCTCGGCACCACTCACCAGCGCATCACGCAAGGGGACTCCTCGGACGACAGATTTCAGGGCATTGTCGGTGACAACAATCGCATTATCGACCAACATACCCATAGCGATAATGAATCCCGCAAGCGAAGTACGGTTCAACCCCTCCCCCACCATATACATCATGAGCATCGTGCCACCAATGGTGAATATTAGCGACGAGCCTATAAGCGCCCCGCTACGGATACCCATCATAAGCATTATGATGAGAATAACAATGGCCACCGACTCCAACACATTGAGCATGAACGAGAGGTTTGCCTCGCGGGCAATCTCATCTTCGGGGTACAATGCCACAATCTCCATACCCACAGGCATCTGCCCTTGCAGGCGCTCCAACTGCTCGCGTACCTTAACACCGAGCCTCACGACATCGGCCTGCGTATCGGAGGAGATACCCACGCCCACAGCACGACGGCCATCGACATGCATAATTGTTGTGGCGGGGTCGATGTACGACTGCTCTATGCGAGCCACATCACCCAAACGGAACTGTCGGCCATCGGAGGCTATAAGCAGCTGGTCGGCGATATCGCCGATGGTAGCGTAAGTGCCGCTCTCAAGGATACGCACACGCACCTCCCCGGCTGCAACGTCGCCCGTATTGATTATATCGTTCTGCTGTGCAATGGTGGCAACAATCATCTCTGGAGTTATCGAGAAGTTGGCCAAGGTAGATTTGGTGATATATACATTCACCACAGGCTGCTGCTCACCCTGAAGGGCCACCTTTTGCACCCCATCGATGGTCACCACCTCGGTCTTGATGCGCTGTGCCCACTCACGAATCTCGCTCCACGAGAAGCCATCATCGGCAACCAAACCATAATAGAGGCCATAGACATCGCTGAAGTCATCGTTCACAATCAATGGCCCAGCACCGACAGGCAGCTGCGAGCCTATGTTTATAACCTTACGACGCAGTTCGTCCCATAGTTGTGGTATCTCCGCAGCACGTGTCCCCGACTCCAGCTCCACCATAATCTTCGAGAAGCCGTAGTATGACTCCGATGTTATCTTCTTCACCTTACGCATCGACTGCAACTCGCGCGCAACAGGCTCAGAGATAAGCTGCTCCACCTCATACGGCGTAGCGCCTGCATAATGGCACGTAACAACAGCCGTTTTGAGGACGAAGGTCGAATCCTCCTTCTTCCCCATCTGCGTAAAGGCCCACACGCCTCCCACTACAAACATCGCCAGCACAAACCACACTACGGCACGATGGCGCAAAGAGTACTCCGAGATATTCATATTGTCAACGATTTATGATTTTTACCCTCTCACCCTCCTGCAAGCGATAGACTCCTGCCGTAACAATCTCCTGCCCCAGCGTTACTCCCTCGACAACGCTCACCATATCGCGACCAAAAATATCTCCGAGCTTTACAGCGTGAAGCCTGACCACACCATCCTCAACAACCCAGACGTATGTTCCCCCCTGCGACGGAGCATATACAGCCGTAAGAGGTATGGCCAACTGATTCTGCACGGTATCGGCCGAGCGGATGGTTATCTGACAGGTCATGCCGGGAGAGATATTATACGGGGCTGTCTGCTCGCGATTGAGTTTCAGCGACACGGGAAATCCCGAAGCATCGGATGCCGTCTTGGCATAGGTGTCGAGTCGTGCCGAGAACCGCACGTCGGGATAGTTGTCAAATCTCACAAAGAAACGAGTCAGCGTATCGGCCAGAAGAGCCATACTGCGTTCGGGCATGGTAAACTCAACCGTTGTGCTGACGGGATTGACCAGGCGCAGGATAGTCTGCCCCGATGTGACACGCTGATAGGTATCGACATAGGTACGCTCAATAACACCCGCAAAGGGGGCACGGAGCTTGGTCTCGGAGAGCAGGTCCTTGGAGTTTTCATAGGTAGAACGTGCCTGCACATACGCCGTTTGTGCCGCCTCAAACTCCTGACGCGACACCGCCTCATGCGACAGAAGGCGTTTCATACGCTCATACTGCGACTCGGCACGCTCATACTGAGCCTTATCGGATGCTACCTGCAACTCCACATCTCGCGGGTCGAGCTGCGCAAGCAACTGCCCACGATTGACATAATCGCCCTTCGACACATCGACACTTGCCACCTGTCCCGCCACCTTGAAGGCAAGGTTCACAGCATCGTCGGCCGTAGCCATACCCGCAAAGTCACGGTCCACATAGTCCATGGCCTGCACCGTTGCGACCTTCACACTACGTGGCCCATCACCCGCTGGCGACTTCGACGAGCGGCAGGCAACACACGCCACAATGGCAAGTCCAAACAGAAATATACGTTTACTCATAGAGATAAAAAAATTGACCTTCGCCATGCAAAGGTCAATTTTTATACCAATCTATAACGGTGGTTACATTATGCTCGCCATCTACTCGAAATTGATATTACGACAATTATATTTTCCAGCGATAACGCCATCCTCCAGCACCACCAAGCCATTCTCGGCACGCAGCAGAGTCTTGAGTACTGTTGCATCGATATTATAACATCTTACATCTTCACTTCCATCGAAGCTATAATAGGTCACCTCGCGCAACGGCTGCGGTGTTATGCAGACTGCCAGAGCTCCGTCTGCCTCGGCCTGCTCAACAACAGAACGCAAACGACGACGGCAGTCGCCACTAATCTTATCAATATTTGTAACGCAGATAAGATATACACGGCCTTTACGTGTGAGAATCTCGCGCGTGACATTTCCTTCTGGGTCCGATATAGAGAACTCGCTGACGAGAGTCTGCACGGGCGACACCTCGTTATCAACACGTGTCTCTACCCACTCCCACTTCTTCTCGTCCTGCCACTCCTTGTCCTCGATAGAGAACTCGCGCAGCTTACCCGTTCGACGATTGCGATACACCAGCACATACTCCTCCTCTACCATCTCCTCGCTGCCCGTATCGTGCTGCGACTCAATCATCTGATAGATGTTTGTGCCCTCCTTATAAGGCAAAAAGTCTATCAGTGGCAGATTATAGTAGCAATAAGTTCCAACGCCCATGGCGGTTGTACAGAATAGGCATGTAAGCGCAATCTCCAACTTGCTGAAATCCATAATACGCTGATGGCGATAGCGGTACCACACCACAATAACCATCGGCAGGATAGCCAGATTCTTGAAGAAGGTCTCCCACGGCGAGAGCTTCAACGCGTCACCAAAACATCCGCAATCCTCGACGGGAATCCACGTAGCACTGAGGAAGGTAAGTATGGTGAAGAAGGTCATCGACAACAGAGCGAAAATAGAGATTAATCGGGTACGCACTCTGAAGATAAGCATCAGACCCATCATCAACTCTGCTCCGCACAGCCAGATAGAGAATATCATGCTGGCGGGCTGCAACTCCTCGAAGCCATATATCGAGAGATACTCGTTGACCTTCAACGCCGTGCCCCACGGATCCACGGCCTTCACAAATCCCGAGAAGGCAAAGACCATACCGGCAAAGATACGGCATATATTGGCTATTATCTTAAGTCTTGTTGAGGGCATTATCTCTCTGCTATATAGTTATCTACAACTCTCATTATACGCTCGAAGATAGCCTCGGGCGATGCCATCTCACCTCGCTCGCTGCAATCCACCACGTGCATATTCTCATCACACTCGGCAGCATCAAGATAGACCTGACGCACAGCACGCTGCAAATCCATCGACTGCTCGTGGATATCCTTCTTGCCATTCAGGTAGGCACGGTCATCACCCTCACGCACATCCTGCAACAGCTTACGCTCGGTAAAGGCAAACGGCACATCCAGAAAGAGTGACACATCGGGGCGTGGGATAGCGAAATAGTCGTACTCCAACGAGAGAATCCACTCGCGCAGCTTCTCACGCTCCTCATCGTCGGCAACCTTGGCACACTGATAACCTATATTCGAATAGACATAACGGTCACAAATCACAACCTTTCCCTCGGCCATCCAGCCACGAATCATAGCCGCAGCATCGCGTCGGTCGCCAGCATAGAGCATAGCCACAATATAGGGGTCAACCTGCTCCACACTACCCAACTCACCACGCAGAAAGCGGGCAATCAGGTCACCAAAATATGGAGCGTCGAAACGCGGGAAATGAAGATACTCGGTCGAAATACCTCGCTCGACGAACATACGCTGCAAATTGGCAATCTGCGTAGATTTGCCCGAGCCATCGACACCTTCAAGTACAATAAACATATTGTTTAAGTTTGGTTTTTATATTGCTGATATAAAAAAATCTATCGTAACATTCTCACGGCACGCTCAACACCTCGGCAGAGCGCATCCATCTCCTCTCGCGTGTTGTACATCGCAATCGAGGCACGACACATACCCGTTATGCCAAAGTGCGCCATCACTGGCTCGGCACAATGCTGTCCCGTACGCACCGCAATACCCAGCTTATCGAGAATCATACCCAAATCGTAGTGGTGAACGCCCTCGACATTAAACGAGATAATCGAACACTTATCCTCCGTAGTGCCGTATATGCGTAACCCCTCGATTGTCAAGAGCTGCTGCTCGGCATAGCGTGTAAGCTCACGCTCATACTCCTCAACAGCCTTAAGGTCAAGGCCGTTAAGATACTCTATGGCCTCACCCAAGCCTATTGCGCCGATAAAGTTAGCCGTACCCGCCTCATACTTCAGCGGCAGAGGCGCATACGTAGTCTTTGCGAACGACACCCTATCCACCATATCGCCTCCACACAAGAAGGGCGGCATCTGCTCCAGCAACTCGCGTTTGCCATACAACACACCGATACCCGTTGGGCCGTACAACTTATGACCAGAGAAGGCATAGAAATCGCAATCCAGCTCGGCCACATTCACACCTCCGTGAACAACACCCTGACAACCATCCACCAACACGTGCGCACCCACGCTGTGGGCCTTTTCGATGATTGGCTTCAGCACAGGACGTGTTCCCAGAGTATTCGAGGCCTGCGTTACGGCAACCATACGCGTATGCTCGTCAAGCAACTCATCCAACTGCTCTACCATCAGGCGACCGCTATCGTCGAAGGGCAAAACACGTATCCCTGCCCCCTTGCGCTCGGCCATAAGCTGCCACGGCACGATGTTGGAGTGGTGCTCCATCTCGCTGATGATGATATTATCTCCCTCGCGCAAGAATCGCTCACTCCATGCGTAGGCAACGGTATTTATCGAAGCGGTAGCGCCCGCCGTGAAGATAACCTCCTCGCGCTGGGTTGCACCTATAAACATACGCACACGCTCGCGCGCCTGCTCGTAGAGTTTTGTTGCCTGCTCCGAAAGACGATGCACGCCACGGTGGATATTGGCATTCTGCTCGCGATGCATACGATTCACCGCCTCGATAACGCGCTCAGGCTTCTGTGCCGTAGCGCCACTATCGAGGTAGATGAGCGGCTTGCCGTTCACCTCCCTACCAAGAATCGGG
Organism: uncultured Alistipes sp.; assembly: GCA_964385905.1. GTDB lineage: Bacteria > Bacteroidota > Bacteroidia > Bacteroidales > Rikenellaceae > Alistipes. The sequence goes on along the minus strand of CAYLRH010000001.1, from coordinate 2,392 downwards.
AAATCGTTACGTATGCTGTCTATATTCATTCTATAATCTCTCAAGTTTTGCGGTCAGCTCCTCGGCCAACACCTCGCCAATCTCGCCCGCCGCAAGAACAATATCGTTTACAAAGCCCTCAATCTGCAAGCGACGCGCCTGCTGCTCGCTCAGACCACGCTGGCGCATATACAACACAGCCTCGCCATCCAACTGACCTACCGTAGCACCGTGCGAACACTTCACATCGTCGGCATAAATCTCTAATTGAGGTTTTGTTATAATCTTTGCCTCCGAGCCAATCTCGATATTGCGGTTTGTCTGGCGTGCATCTGTTCGCTGCGCATCCTGCGCAACATATACCAAGCCGTAGAACTCGCCCACAGCCTTGCCTCCAGCCACGCCCTTAACCAACGAGTCGCTCGTACAATCCGACACATTGTGATTTACACGCAGGCTCACCTTCGTGCGCTCCTCCGCACCTGCGATATATGCCGCACGCATACGGTTTGCAGCCTGCTGACCATCCAAGTCGATGGTATAATCGGCAACTGAGCCAGCAACGCTGACACTGGTAATATCGCACACGCTATCTGCCTGCTGGTGTATATCGCACTCCGAGAAGCAATCGCCCGTAAAGACCTCTATAAGATTCAGAGATGCCCCTTGACACACATCAAAGTGCATCTTTGAAGCATCGGCATCGGTATGCACAACAACAAGCGAGGCGCACTGCTCAATCGTGCGCTCCACGCTCTGTGCATCAAGCAACACCTCCCAGCGACTGCCGTCACCGAGAGTTATCACATCACCCGAAGCCTCAAGCCCCTTGCCTTTGAAAAAATCGAGCAATCCCATCGCTACTCCTTGTGTTCGTTAATGAGCCAATCGTAGCCCTCCTTCTCAAGTTTCAGGGCCAACGTCTTATCACCCGAGTAGATTATCTGGCCCTTATAGAGTACGTGCACATAGTCGGGCACGATGTAATCCAACAGACGCTGGTAGTGCGTAATGACGATGGTAGCATTCTCGGGCGTGTGCAACTTCGTTACACCCGTAGCCACGATACGCAACGCATCGATATCGAGGCCCGAATCGGTTTCGTCCAATACGGCCAACTTGGGGTCGAGCATCGCCATCTGGAAAATCTCGTTTTTCTTCTTCTCACCACCTGAGAAACCCTCGTTCACAGCGCGAGAGGTAAGCTTCGAGTCCAACTCCACCACGGCACTCTTCTCACGCATCATACGCAGGAACTCGCCCGCAGTCAAAGGCTCCTCGCCACGGAACTTACGCTGCTCGTTTACGGCCATCTTCATAAAGTTGGCCATCGTAACGCCGGGAATCTCAACGGGGTACTGGAAACCGAGGAACAAGCCCATACGCGCACGGTCCTCGATAGAGAGCTCCAGCAGATTCTTACCCATAAACTCTACCGAGCCTTCGGTTACGGTGAACTTCTCGTTTCCGGCCAGCACCGAAGCAAAGGTACTCTTACCCGAGCCGTTAGGGCCCATGATAGCATGCACCTCACCGGGACGTACCTCAAGGTTAATACCACGAAGTATCTCCTTATCGCCGACCTTGGCATGCAGATTCTTTACACTTAACATATCTTTTTCGTTTTATTCTTCTTACTTCATTTGGCCACTAACCCACCGAGCCCTCAAGGCTCAAGGCCAACAACTTCTGCGCCTCAACGGCAAACTCCATAGGCAACTTGGCCAACACCTCGCGGGCATAGCCGTTGACAATAAGTCCCACGGCATCCTCCGTCGAAAGGCCACGCTGATTGCAGTAGAAGAGCTGCTCCTCCGAAATCTTCGACGTGGTAGCCTCATGCTCCAGCACAGCTGTCGGGTTATGCGAGTCAATCTCAGGGAAGGTGTGCGCTCCGCACTTATCGCCAATCAGGAGTGAGTCACACTGCGAGTAGTTACGGGCATTATCTGCACCCTTGGCCACGCGCACCAAGCCTCGGTATGCGTTCTGGCTCTTGCCTGCCGAGATACCCTTCGACACGATGCGACTACGTGTATTGCGGCCAATGTGAATCATCTTCGTACCCGTATCGGCCTGCTGGAAGTTGTTGGTCATCGCCACCGAGTAGAACTCGCCCACCGAGTTATCACCAAGCAGCACACAGCTCGGATACTTCCACGTGATGGCCGAGCCTGTCTCCACCTGTGTCCACGAGAGGTGTCCACCCTCGCGGCAGAGGCCACGCTTGGTCACGAAGTTATAGATTCCACCCTTGCCATCCTTGTCGCCCGGGTACCAGTTCTGCACTGTCGAGTACTTCACCTCGGCATCCTTCTCCACGACAATCTCGACAACGGCGGCGTGCAACTGATTCTCATCACGGCGGGGCGCTGTACAACCCTCCAAGTAGCTCACATAAGCACCCTCGTCC